>NZ_OZ040189.1:3042500-3342500 GCF_964048965.1 Tenacibaculum sp. 190130A14a
ACGGGTTCTTATAAACTGAAGCTTAGAGGTTTTTCTTGGAAGTTCTTAGCCGCACTATCCACGCGTCCGAAGAGTTGTGGTACTATCACATTTCAGCTAGGTCTGCGGATTTGCCTACAGTCCCAATACCTACGTGTTTCAACGAGCTATTCCGTCAGCTCGCGGCGGGTTCATTACTCCGTCACCCCATCGCATTTATAAGAAGTACAGGAATATTAACCTGTTGTCCATCGACTACTCCCTTCGGATTCGCCTTAGGTCCCGACTAACCCTCAGCTGATTAGCATCGCTGAGGAAACCTTAGTCTTTCGGTGAGGGGGTTTCTCGCCCCCTTTATCGTTACTTATGCCTACATTTTCTTTTCTATACGTTCCAGCATGCCTCACAGCACACCTTCAGCACATATAGAATGCTCCCCTACCACTTTATTAAGTCCATAGCTTCGGTAATATACTTATGCCCGATTATTATCCATGCAGAACCGCTCGACTAGTGAGCTGTTACGCACTCTTTAAATGAATGGCTGCTTCCAAGCCAACATCCTAGCTGTCTAAGCAGTTCCACCTCGTTTATTCAACTTAGTATATATTTGGGGACCTTAGCTGATGGTCTGGGTTCTTTCCCTCTCGGACATGGACCTTAGCACCCATGCCCTCACTGCTGAGAAACATTTTATAGCATTCGGAGTTTGTCAGGAATTGGTAGGCGGTGAAGCCCCCGCATCCAATCAGTAGCTCTACCTCTATAAAACTTTTACTCAACGCTGCACCTAAATGCATTTCGGGGAGTACGAGCTATTTCCGAGTTTGATTGGCCTTTCACCCCTATCCACAGGTCATCCAAAGACTTTTCAACGTCAACTGGTTCGGTCCTCCACTGTGTGTTACCACAGCTTCAACCTGCCCATGGATAGATCACTCGGTTTCGCGTCTACTACTACTAACTAATTGCGCCCTATTCAGACTCGCTTTCGCTTCGGCTCCGGACCTTAAATCCTTAACCTTGCTAGTAACAGTAACTCGTAGGCTCATTATGCAAAAGGCACGCCGTCACACAGTAAATGTGCTCCGACCGCTTGTAGGCGTACGGTTTCAGGTTCTCTTTCACTCCCTTACTTAGGGTTCTTTTCACCTTTCCCTCACGGTACTAGTTCACTATCGGTCTTTCAGGAGTATTTAGCCTTACCAGATGGTCCTGGCAGATTCATACAGGATTACACGTGTCCCGCACTACTCAGGGTACTGCTATATCCTCTTCGTTTACCTATACGAGACTATCACTCTCTTTGGTTAGTCTTTCCAAACTATTCTAGTTCACTTAGATTCTAATGTCGCAGCCCTACAACCCCCAATTTGCCGTAACAAATTAGGTTTGGGCTAATCCGCGTTCGCTCGCCACTACTAACGGAATCACTATTGTTTTCTCTTCCTCCGGGTACTTAGATGTTTCAGTTCTCCGGGTTTGCTCCTTTCGGTGACATGTCTTCAACATGCCGGGTTGCCCCATTCGGAAATTAACGGATCATAAATTATGTGCATCTCCCCGTTACTTATCGCAGCTTATCACGTCCTTCTTCGCCTCTGAAAGCCTAGGCATCCGCCATACGCCCTTATTTAGCTTATTGTACTTTTTGCTCTAGCATTACACTAGAACGAGCTCTTTATAATTCTTTATATTTTTATAAAAATAATTCGTTAGATATTTATCTAACTCTCTATCTTGATTCTTTACGATATCATTTTACCAATATGTCAATGAACTTTAGGTTATAAAAACCTCGTGGAGAATACCGGAGTCGAACCGGTGACCTCTTGCGTGCAAGGCAAGCGCTCTAGCCAGCTGAGCTAATTCCCCTTCTCTAGTAAGAGGAGCCTCATGAGCGATTAAGTTACTTAACACTCTCACCCAACTTCTAGAATTTCCTTACTTCGACCTTAATTAAAATAGTAGTCTCGGGCAGACTCGAACTGCCGACCTCTACATTATCAGTGTAGCGCTCTAACCAGCTGAGCTACGAGACTATTAAGATCTTAGTCTTTTTTTTAAAATTAACAGCAAAGAGTAAATTACCTCTTTTGTAACTCACCATCTTTCTCTAGAAAGGAGGTGTTCCAGCCGCACCTTCCGGTACGGCTACCTTGTTACGACTTAGCCCTAGTTATCAGTTTTACCCTAGGCCGCTCCTCTCGGTGACGGACTTCAGGCACCCCCAACTTCCATGGCTTGACGGGCGGTGTGTACAAGGCCCGGGAACGTATTCACCGGATCATGGCTGATATCCGATTACTAGCGATTCCAGCTTCACGGAGTCGAGTTGCAGACTCCGATCCGAACTGTGATATGGTTTATAGATTCGCTCCTATTCGCATAGTGGCTGCTCATTGTCCATACCATTGTAGCACGTGTGTAGCCCAGGACGTAAGGGCCGTGATGATTTGACGTCATCCCCACCTTCCTCGCGGTTTGCACCGGCAGTCTCGCTAGAGTCCCCAACTTTACTTGATGGCAACTAACGATAAGGGTTGCGCTCGTTATAGGACTTAACCTGACACCTCACGGCACGAGCTGACGACAACCATGCAGCACCTTGTAGAGAGTCCGAAGAAAGTCTATCTCTAGATCATGCACTCTACATTTAAGCCCTGGTAAGGTTCCTCGCGTATCATCGAATTAAACCACATGCTCCACCGCTTGTGCGGGCCCCCGTCAATTCCTTTGAGTTTCAATCTTGCGATCGTACTCCCCAGGTGGGACACTTATCACTTTCGCTTAGTCACTGAATAATTCCAACAACTAGTGTCCATCGTTTACGGCGTGGACTACCAGGGTATCTAATCCTGTTCGCTCCCCACGCTTTCGTCCATGAGCGTCAGTACATACGTAGTAGACTGCCTTCGCAATCGGTATTCTGTGTAATATCTATGCATTTCACCGCTACACTACACATTCTATCTACTTCCATATGACTCAAGTCAACCAGTATCAAAGGCAGTTCTACAGTTAAGCTGTAGGATTTCACCTCTGACTTAATTGACCGCCTGCGGACCCTTTAAACCCAATGATTCCGGATAACGCTTGCACCCTCCGTATTACCGCGGCTGCTGGCACGGAGTTAGCCGGTGCTTATTCTTACGGTACCGTCAGTTACCCACACGTGAGTAAGTTTCTTCCCGTATAAAAGCAGTTTACAACCCATAGGGCAGTCTTCCTGCACGCGGCATGGCTGGTTCAGAGTTGCCTCCATTGACCAATATTCCTCACTGCTGCCTCCCGTAGGAGTCTGGTCCGTGTCTCAGTACCAGTGTGGGGGATAATCCTCTCAGACCCCCTACCTATCGTTGCCATGGTAAGCCGTTACCTTACCATCTAGCTAATAGGACGCATAGTCATCTTGTACCGATAAATCTTTAATTAGATAGTGATGCCACTTCCCAATATTATGGAGTATTAATCTTCATTTCTAAAGGCTATCCTCCTGTACAAGGCAGATTCTATACGCGTTACGCACCCGTTCGCCGGTCGTCAGCAAAAAAGCAAGCTTTTCTCTGTTACCCCTCGACTTGCATGTGTTAAGCCTGCCGCTAGCGTTCATCCTGAGCCAGGATCAAACTCTTCATTGTAAAATCTTTAATAATTTTAAATGTTAAGCTTCAAAAGAATTTTTGGTAACCTAACCTAAATTAGGTCGCCGTGGTAATTCTACTCTTTAATTACGCTGTCAATTTCAATATTTTCAATGAACTTGGTTAGTCTCTAAATCACAAATAATTTCATTGTATTTTCAACTTAACCTCTTTGTAGAAACACTAGAATCGAACTAGTTGATTTGTCTTAAATCATTCCAAAATCTCTCTGAACTTTTGCTCTTTTTAAAAGCGAGTGCAAATATATAAACTCTTTTTAATCTGACAAAAACTTTTTTAAAATTTTTGAAGTTTATTTTTACACTATTTCAACGAACTTTCGTTTTTAAAACGGACTGCAAAGTTACCTATTTTATTTCCGATTAAACAAGAAAAAATTAAACTATTTTTTAACCCTTTCTTAACCCTTCACATATCCTATTTTAATGAACTTTGCAATCTTCTAAACACTATCCGTTTTGCGATTGCGGGTGCAAACATACGACGTTTTTTTAATCCCACAACACCTTTTTAAACCTTTTTTTAAACTAAAAAACTAACTACCTTAAAAACAACTACTAAACCTTCTAGTTTTTTTACTTCTTCTCTACAAAACCTAGCAGCCCCCCATTATAAGCTCCCTAAAAAAAGCCCAAAGATTCCTCTTTGAGCTTTATAAATACTACTATATGTAGTTTATTTTACTTTCAACTTATCTTTTACTTCTTTAGACAAAGCATCTTTATGAAGCAACACAGAAATTGTTTTCAATTTAAAATAAGGGATCGACATATATACATATCCTTTATTACCCTGATTTTGCCCCCAAGAATTCTTTACTTTAAAATATGTATTTCCTTTTTGATCTTTTACCAATCCAACTATATGCATCAAGTGATCATCAGTAGTATTAAAGTTTTCAAATTCAGATTGACGATACTCCTCTGTAATATTCTTTTCTTTTACTATTTCTTTTAAAGCCTTTTCATTCTCAAAACTACTTGCTGGAATTACAGCAACTCCAGCCTTTGATGAAAATGTCTTTTCAGAAACATCACAATCTAACTCTATCGTATACCCTTTTTCTATAGCTTCTTTTGTAATACTTGTTAACTCATCTAGCGTTACATTATAAAATGCTCCATTAGAAAAGTTATCAGGAATATTTAAAATGAATTTTTCATATTTCTTGGCATGTCCAAAAGAACTTATAGTTATATAATTTGACGGATCTATCTTCACAAACTCAGCAAAAGTTTGTGGAGTATACTTTTTCCCTTCAAAAACAAATTCTTTTTCATTCTTTCCTAAATAAACATCCAACACTCCTTCAATTGCTTGTTTCCATCTTGGACTTAGTTCTCCTGCAGGGTTCTTTATGTAAGTATTTAACATACTTTTTAAAACCGCTATCATTTCCGAATGATTATGTCTATCTACTCCTAATTCTAATCCCGTAAAGGTTTGTTCAGGAACCAACCCATACTTTCTAACAGCATTAATTACATCATGTGCTAAACCTCCCTCACTAAATTGCGCTTTTCCCTGACGGTATAAATAATTATTCGCTTTTTCTGAATATGTATTCCTTACTGTATACATCTCTGATAAATCAATTTGTTTACCTGTTAACCTAATGATTTCAGATTCTAAAAAAGAAGTTGTAGAAAAACTCCAACAAGTTCCAGTTCTTCCTTGACTTTTTACTTGTGTATTTTCAATATCTTTTATGGTTTTGAATTGATATTCTTGAGCTACCGAACAAAACCCTACCATAGCAGCAATAGCAGTTATAATAAATTGCTTCATTATTATTTTATTTGTGTTTTTTGAATGAGCAATTTAAGTTTTTTACACCTTATAAAAAGTTAAAGTGACTAAAAATCCATTATCAGCCCAATTCTAGGTAAAATTCTACCAGATGTATTTTCTATTTCTTCCAAAACATATCGATTCGAATCATTAGGATCAACTACTCTTGTTCCATCTGGGTTCTCGGTTGGTAATAAAAAGGCTTGTTGCTCGGTACTACTTGCGTACAAATTTTGAATATCTAGATATAGATTAATAGACCATTTCTTCAAGAACCAAGTTTTATCCACCCTAACATCTAATTGTGTATACGTTGAAAACCTTTCTTGATTTAATCGAGTATAATCTAAAACCCCTCCGTTTCTAACATTATATGTTTCTATTAAAGAAGATGCACTCTCATCATAAGGTGTATACGGTCTTCCTCCCACCAACCTAAACCTTGCTCCTACTTCCCAATTCTTATTTAATTTCTTACCACCAGTTACAGTTAATAAATGTCTGTTATCCCATGTGGAAGGCACATAGGTATTATTTACATCTTTGAACTCGCTCCTAACAAATGTATATGACAACAAACCATACAAACCGTTAAAAGATTTTTTTTGAGCTAGTAATTCAAATCCATATGCTCTACCTTCGGAATTAGAAACGACCTCCTCACTTCCGACTACTCCAAAATCCGCTCCCAGGTTTGCTAGACTTATTTGATCTCTTACAGAAAAAGGATAATTTCTATATTGTTTGTAAAATCCTTCTATAGTAACTTTTGAAGTTTTATTTGGTAAAAATTCTACACCGGTGACATAGTGGTTTGAGCGAATATATTTCAATTCGTTTTGATTTAACAAAACCCCTTGATCATTTCGATAACCTAATACTGTATAAGATGGTAACTGATAATAGCTTCCAATAGAACTATTCAAAGACCATTTATTGTTTAAATTATAACTTAAAGCTAATCGTGGAGACAATTGATTAAAAATATTACTCATATTTGAATTATAATCTACACCATCTAAACGAACCCCCAAAGAGACTCCTAATCTATTTTGAAAATACCTCTTAGACATTTGACCAAAAAGTCCATACTTAAGAAAACTTACTTCAGAAGAAAACTCATCTATTTCTACTCCATTTACATTGGCTATTTTTTGAAAAGTTGCATTAGTATATTTTGCAGTTTCTAAATTTCCGCCAAAAGTAATTTTGTAATCATTATTGGTTTTTAATTCATTTTCATATCGAAATTTATTCTCTATTTCTTTAGACTCATAATTCAATAATAGATTACTAGGTGTTTCTATATTTAAGAAATACTTTTCCGCTTTATTCTTCCATTCATTTCTACTTAATACAAAAGTGTGTGTAGAAACATTACCGAAATACTTATATCTAGCTCCAACTGTATAATTCCACTGCGTATTAACAGGCACTGCATTTAAAAACACTTTGTTCTTTTTGATTATATCTTCATCAGTTTCTCCATCATTCACTTCTGTGTTGATTTCGAAATCATCAATAGCACCTAAAGCTAGTATTGACAATTCACTATTCTTAGATAATTGGGAATTTAGGTTTAGTTGAAAATCGGTATAAGTTGGCAAAAAGGGAAGCTTTATCAACTTAAACAAAAATTGTAAATAGGATTGACGCACAGACAACATGTAATTTGTTTTTTCTCCTAATGGTCCATCAATGGTAATACCTGCGTCCGATGTTCCTACCGTAGCTCTTGTTTGTATTCTATTTGGATTTCCTCTTTTCTGCGTGAATTCAATTACAGAACTCAATGCATTCCCTCTGTTCGCAGGAAAGGCACTAGCATAAAAGTCTACCTTCCTAACTAAGTCTACATTTATAATTCCTACAGGTCCTCCAGTAGCTCCTTGTGTTTGGAAATGATTAATTACTGGTACTTCAATTCCATCTACATAAAACTTATTCTCTGAAGTTGCTCCTCCTCTAATGATAATATCATTTCTAAACCCTGGATTTGAAGCAACTCCTGGAAAAGATTGAATTACCTTTAAAACATCTCTATTTCCTCCAGGATTTCGTTCTATTTCTTCCACCCCCAAAGATTGTAAGGACAATGGGCTTTCCAATGGTTTCTGAAACAACTTCGCCGTCACCTCAACTTCTTCTAATGTTGCTACTTCTTGCTCAAGTTCCACTAACACAAAAGGCACCTTATCTTTGGTCACTAAATAATCACTTGTAACAAGAGTTTTATACCCTACAAAAGAGACCTGAATTTTATTATAACCTAACACCACTCCGGTAAGTTCAAACATTCCTTCATCATTAGTTGATACACCAACACTTCCTTCATTAACTGTTATATTTACAAAAGGCAATACTTCTCTCGTTTTTTTATCTATCACCTTACCCTTAATAACTCCAGTATTCTGAGAAAATAAACTAACACTACAAACTAGAAAAAATGCAAAAACATTAATTTTTAATAAGTTATTCATTGGAAATATATTTTGTTTAACAAATTTAATAAAAAATTAAACAACCAAACATTAAGATATAAAAAAACCTCAATCTTCTAATTGAGGCTGGTGGGGAGAGCAGGATTCGAACCTGCGAAGTCGAAAGACAACGGAGTTACAGTCCGTCCCATTTGGCCGCTCTGGAATCTCCCCAGAGCTATTAAAAAAAGCTTCCGTAAATGAAGCTTTCTTATAGTGACCGGGCTGGGGCTCGAACCCAGGACCCTCTCCTTAAAAGGGAGATGCTCTACCAACTGAGCTACCCGGTCATTGTATTTGCGAATGCAAAAAGACATAAAAAAACCTCAATCTTTTTAATTGAGGATAGTGGGGAGAGCAGGATTCGAACCTGCGAAGTCGAAAGACAACGGAGTTACAGTCCGTCCCATTTGGCCGCTCTGGAATCTCCCCAAAACTGTTAAAAAAACTTCAGTTATAGAAGTTTTTCTATAGTGACCGGGCTGGGGCTCGAACCCAGGACCCTCTCCTTAAAAGGGAGATGCTCTACCAACTGAGCTACCCGGTCATTGCATATACATTTCTGCGTTTGCGGGTGCAAATATAGGAGCTTTTTCTAGTTTGGCAAAAGTTTTTTTAAAATAATTTCTCAAAAAAAACACCTTTATATTTTAACTACTCATTCACAAACTTTTACCTAATGATCATTTAAATATGCTTGACGCACTTTTTTAAACAAATTAGAAGAATACACGAAATTGACCACCGATTCATTATCAGTTTTAAAGATTTCCTTGCTACTTCCTTCCCAGGCTTTATATCCTTTATTTAAAAAAACAATTTTATCTCCTATTTCCATAACAGAATTCATATCATGTGTATTTATAACTGTTGTTATTTGATATTCATCTGTAATTTCTTGAATTAAATTATCTATCACAATAGAGGTTTGAGGATCTAAACCTGAATTTGGCTCATCACAAAACAAATATCTAGGGTTCATAACAATTGCTCTTGCTATTGCGACCCTTTTTTGCATCCCTCCTGATAATTCTGCTGGATACTTTCCGTTTGAGTTTTCTAGGTTTACTCTTTTCAACACCGCATTCACTCTATCTAACATTTCATCTTCTGGTTGTTGTGTAAACATCTTCAAAGGGAACATTACATTTTCTTCTACAGTTTGCGAATCAAATAACGCACTTCCTTGAAATACCATTCCCAATTCTTGTCGAAACAATCGTTTGTCTTCAATAGACATTTCTGTATTTTTCCTACCGTCATATATGATTGCACCTTCTTCTGGTGTATGCAACCCAATTAAAGATTTCAAAAATACCGTTTTACCCGATCCACTTTGCCCAATAATTAAACTTGTTTGTCCTGGTTGAAAAGAGGTTGAAATACCTTTCAAAATCTCTACCCCATTAAATCCTTTATGTAAATTATTTACTTCTATCATAACTAAGTAAGCAGCATTTGTGTTAAGAAATAATTGGCTATAACAATGACTACAATAGTCCATACTACCGATTGCGTACTTGCCTTTCCTACTTCTAAAGAACCACCTTTCACATAATAACCATGATATGACGGTACTGTAGCTATTATAAAAGCAAACACAATTGTTTTAATAAGGGCATAGGTTACTAAAAATGGGTCAAACTCTAATTGAACCCCATTCAAATAATCTACTGAAGAAAATATTCCTGACGTAGCTCCTGCTACCCATCCACCTAATATTCCTAAAAACATTGATAATACTACCAAAAACGGATAAAAAAATACAGTTGAAATTATCTTAGGTAGCACTAAATAATTTAAAGAGTTAATCCCCATTACTTCCAGCGCATCAATTTGTTCTGTAACTCTCATCGTACCAATACTAGAAGTAATATAAGACCCAACTTTTCCAGCCAATATAATTGAACAAAATGTTGGTGCAAATTCTAGAATTATAGAGCGTTTTGTTGCGAAACCTATCAAATATTTAGGTATAAAAGGGCTTTCTATATTTAATGCAGTTTGCAATGCAATAACTCCACCAATAAAAAATGAGATAAATGCTATAATTCCCAAAGATTTATGCCCCAATTCTTCAACTTCCCTAAACAAAGCTTCTCTGAAAACTCGGCCTCTTTGAGGTTTGGTAAACACCTGCTTTAGCATTAGAAAATATTTACCAATATGCTCAATGTAATTCATCTAAAGTTTTTTCTTTTTGCTAAAATATTAAATTATCATCAACCAAGAGAATGTATTAGTTATTTACTCTCCATTTAATTAACTTTGGCCATGTTAAATCAAAATATATTATGAGAAAAATCTCACTTTTAATCATTGCTATTTCTACTTTTTTTAGTTCTTGTAAAATTGAACATAAAACTGACCAAAAACCAAAGTTAGTTGTAGGAATTGTAGTAGACCAAATGAGGTATGATTATTTAACCCGATTTGAAAGTAAATATGGAGAAGATGGGTTTAAAAGACTTTTAAACAATGGCTTTTCTTTAGAGAACGCCCATTATAATTACATCCCTACTTATACTGCTGTAGGGCATACTTCTATATATACTGGAACAACTCCTTTTAATCATGGAATTATTAGTAACAATTGGTATGACAAATTTATTAAAGAAACTATTTATTGTGTTGACGACAATAACTACAACACTGTTGGTAATGATGGTGATGGCGGAAAAAAATCGCCTAACAGAATGTTAACCACGACCGTTACCGACCAGTTACGTTTAGCTCAAAACATGAAAGGTAAAACTATTGGTGTTGCTATTAAAGATCGATCTGCTATTTTGCCTGCTGGGCATACAGCCAATGCAGCATATTGGTTTGATGGAGGAAGTAAAGGAGAATGGATTACATCTTCATATTATATGAATGAATTACCTCAATGGGTGAAAGATTTTAATGCTTCAAAAAAAGCAGATGAATACCTTAGTAAACCATGGGAAACCTTGTATGATATTAGCACTTATAATGAAAGTATAGCTGATGATAATTCGTTTGAACAGCCTTTTAAAGGTCAAGAGAAACCCACTTTTCCTCATAACATTCCTGAATTAAGAAGTAAAAACAATGATTATAGTATTTTAAAAGCTATTCCAGCAGGAAATTCTTTTACTAGTGATTTTGCCAAAGCCGCTATTGTTAATGAAAAATTAGGAAAATCGGAATACACGGACTTTATCACTATTAGTTTTTCTTCTACTGATTATGTTGGTCATCAGTTTGGAGTTGCTTCTAAAGAAATAGAGGATACTTACTTACGTTTTGATAGAGATTTAGCAGATTTATTTCAATTCCTAGATACTGAAATAGGAGAAGATAATTACACCTTGTTTTTGACAGCCGATCATGCTGCTGTTCAAGTTCCTTCGTACTTACAATCTGTAAAAATTCCGGCACATTATTTTAGCAATAAGAAATTTACAGCATTTGTAAACAACATTACCCAAAAACACTTTAACTCTGACCAGCTTGTTGAAAACATTTCCAATTTTCAAATATTTTTAAATAAAGAAAAGATTGAAGAATTAAAACTAGAAGCTAATACTGTTGCACAAAAAATTGCAGATGAAGTTATTAATTATAAAGGTATATATAAATCAGTAACTGCAAGAACTTTACAAACTACCTCATTTACCTCTGGTATTTTAAATTCGCTACAAAATGGTTATAACCAAAAATTCTCAGGTGATGTTTTATTAATTCCTAATCCTTCTACTTTAAGTACTTATTATAAAAAAGGAGGTACCTCACATGGTTCAGGTTATTCATATGACACCCATATTCCTTTAATTTTTTATGGTAACGGTATTCAACCAGGTAGCTCTAAAACGAAATATGAAATTATAGATATTGCTCCAACGATTTCTAATTTATTACAAATTGAATTTCCAAACGGAAGTACAGGTAAAATTATCGAAGAAGCTTTAAAATAAAATAGAAAAACTGCACTCCCCAAGAGTGCAGTTTTATTTTACATTTAAGGGAATTTATATGAAAGGGTCTTTACTTCTTTTTTTTACTTTTTACATACACCTTACTTGTTCTTAACTTATTAGAACTAGGCTTTATTGTACATAAAATAAATATTGTAATTAAGGTAGCTATAAATAATGTCATGTTTTATCTTTTTGGTTTCTAATAAATTAGACACACAAAAAAAACAAAAGGTCACAACTTTTTTTAAAAAAATTATTTTAAAATACTCAAATCTAAAAATTTAGAATCTAAATAAGTTATCTCAAAGGTTAAAGTTTCCTTTGATTTTAGATCTATAAACAAAGTATCTGTATCAATTTTCCAATTCCCTATTCTTTCTTTATAAACAGAAGAAAACAAATCAAAATAACAACGAACTATTTGTTTTCCCGATTCTTTTTTAAAGTCTTCAAGTTTTCTCTTTTCTTTATTCTTTAAAACAACTGTACCATCTTCTTCAAAATTGAAAAAAGTAGTATTATTAAAAAGTTTTTTTTTCAATCTCATTTCACCATTAAAATCGCTTACTAAACTCCAACTACCTGCGATATCTTTTACAGAAATATTTTTTTGAGTAATACATGAATTCAGTACAATAATTAAAACACAACTTATTGTTGCAAGTTTCATTTTAATTTGAGCTGTTTAAAATCACCAAGGCCCCTATAACTCCTGGAACCCAGCCACAAAGTGTTAGCAAGAAAACGATTACAATAGAGCCACATCCGTAGCCAATAACCGATAAGGGAGGAAAAAAAATTGCCAATAAAACGCGTAGTAAACTCATAGTCTTTTTTTGATTGTTTATTTAAAAGACGAATTATCTGGAGTTTTGTTACAGTGCCCGTTATTTAACATTTCTTTTTTTTAATATTTCTGTTTATACAAGTATATTTGTTTCAAAAATTGTAATCATGAAATATACTGGTGTAATTACCGTACTATTGCTCTTATTTTCTGCAACTTGTTTTTCTCAACTTGAAGCTCATCTAATAGACAAAGAAGGATGGGTAAAAGGGAATTATGTAGAAATTGGAATCAATCATCAAGGTGTTTTTGGTAACAAAACCGCCAACAAGCCTGCTTCTTTTCACGACAATAGAGAAAATGTCAATTTTTTGTTTGGATTTATTGCCAATCCACAAAAAGACAACTGGGTAGATTACGATGGTGATTTTTTCACTCCTGGATCTCCAGAAGAAGGATTTTCTATTGAAATAGATGGAATAAATTATAGTAATAATACTCTAGGGCCTACAGAACAAATCCCTGGAGAGGTTATAAGTAGTAAAACTCTTGAATCTGATTGCTTTGAAAGTTTAGCTCAAATTGAATGGGCTGGAAGAGTTAATGGACTAGAAATTCAACGTTTGTATAGTGTTACCGAAAATGGTTTATTCATTCAAATGATTACTTCTATTACGAACACAAGTTCAGAAATAAAAAAAGATGTATTTTTCATGCACAATGTTGATCCTGATAATAATGTTACTATTAATTTTAATTATTCAACTGCAAATGAAATCATCAGTCAACCAGACGCCACCTCAAGTGTTTCTCTTGTAAAAGCTTCTCAAGATCCTTTAACCACCTCACTTTCCACTATTCCAGATGCAGATGGTTCTAGTGTTAGTTTATATGCCAATGACAATAGAGCTAAAGTATCTTTTGGGGGGTTTAGTAATAGAAACGCTAGTGATATCTGGGAAGGTTTTGGTGTTGTACAAACTGTAGGAGCTTCAAAAACTGAAGATGAAGCGATATCAATAGCTTTCAATTTAGGCGATATTTTACCGAATGAAACTAAGACTTTCGTATACTATTATATTTTAAGAGAAATTGATGAAACTTTTGTTCCATTGATTGTTAATATATCTACGGTTAATCCAACTGGATGTAACACAAATGATGGTATTATAAGATTATCTGGTTTAGTAGCTGACGAAATCTATACCATAGACTATGAAAAAAATGGTGTAGCTGTAGCACCTCAAGATTATACCGCAAACTCTTTAGGAATTATTGAAATAACAAATCAAGAAGAAGGAGCCTACGGAAATTTCAATATCAAATATGATTCATGTAATACAGAACTCAACACGGTGTATAACTTAACGCCACCAGATCCTGTGCGTCCTGTTTTTTCAGAAACCAACCCTTCTAGTTGTGGAGGGAATGATGGTAGTATCGTTTTATCAAACCTTAATGCTGGTGATGATTATTTGTTAAGTTATGTTTATAACGGTACCACTACTATTGAAAACACTTATACTGCAAACGGTGGTGGCACTATTGAAATTTTAACCCTTGAAGAAGGAACTTATTCTGATTTTAAAATTACTTACAAGGGTTGTGTTACAGACTTTAGTGTTAATTACACCTTGGTCCCACCTCAACCTGAAGACCCTAGTTTTAGTTTCTCTAACCCTTCAAATTGTGAAGGGGATAATGGTGAAATAGTAATATCTAAACTTAGACCTAATGAAAATGTGGTGATCAACTATCAAATTGACGGAACAAATGCTCCTGAAACCACATATACCTCTAATGCAGCAGGGCAAGTTATTCTTACTAATTTGGTAAATGCTGTATATTCCAACTTTAGTTTTGTTCATGTAACAATATCTTGTTCCAACTCTCCTAGCGATAGTATTACTTTAAATGGAACTGCTCCGTTTACTATAGCAGCTATTCCAGATCAATTTTACTGTGATAATGATTTTGATTATATCAACACCATAGACTTATCACCTATTGACACAATTGTACTAGGGGGATTAGACAACACAATCTACTCTGTAAGCTATCACTCATCAATGGATAATGCTACTAATAACATTGCTCTTGATAAAAACAACTACATCACTAATGGAACAAATACTTATTCTTTATTTTCTAAGGTAACAAATAATGCTACTGGGTGCTTTGAAGTAGAGGAGTTTAATATCACTATCAATATTCCTGCTGAGTTTGATCTTGATAGTGCTTTTTTATGTAAACCAACGGATGACAATTTTGTTGTTCCTGAGATAGATACTGGTTTAAATAGTAGCGAATATACTTTTGAATGGTTTTTAAATAATGTTTCTTTAGGTTTTACCACCTCTTCTATTTCTGCCGAAGCATCAGGAACCTATAAAGTAACTGTTACCACTATAGCAACGGGATGTTCTATAAGCAACGAAACTGAAATTATACCTTCTGGTGAACCCGATATTTTACAACTAGAACTGGTTTCTGAATTATTTGCAGATAATCACATTGTAAAAGTGATTGCTTCGGGACCAGGAAAATATTTATATAGATTAAATGATGGATTGTATCAAGAAGAGCCTGTTTTTGAAAATGTTCCTGCAGGAAACAACACCTTCTATGTATTAGATGATAACGGTTGTGGAGAAACGAGTATAAGCAAGGTTATTATTGATTACCCTAGATTCTTTACACCAAACAACGATGGTACAAATGACTCTTGGCATATAATCGGAGTAGAAGAATTAAGAGAACCTGTTGTATACATTTTTGATAGGTTTGGGAAAGTTTTACATTCTTTAGATAAAAACAGTGAAAAATGGAACGGAACCTATAATGGTAAGCAACTTCCTAACAATGATTATTGGTTTGTTCTTACTTTTATAGATGAAAATGGTAGACATCAACAAGTTAAATCACATTTCTCTTTATTATATTAAATAAAAAACCCCGTCTTGTAGACGGGGTTTTTCTTTTATTTCTTAACAAACTTTATACTTCTTAAATCATCTTCTTCTTTAAAAATAATCGTGTACATTGCTGTTTTCAATTTACTTACATCGATATAATCTGTAGCTGTTCCTTTCTTTACTTCCTGTCCTAAAATATTATAAATTGTATAATCTGCAGATTTCATTCCAACAGGTTTTATCAATTTAATTTTATTGTATACCACAGGGTTAGGGTAAATTCCTAATTCTACAGAAGGAATCGTTTCGGCTCTACCAATAGCAGAAGCACTAGTTGAATTCAATTCAAAAGCATCTATAGCAATATCAGCTCTCCAGGTACTTCCTGTAAAACGATTAAACCTTAATTTGATTCCTTTACCAATATAACTACCTAAATCTACAGAAGCAGACAACCATGAGTTTCCTTTATTTCCAGATTGATTCCAAATAGAAGTCCAAGTTGCTCCATCATCTTCACTTATTTCTAAATCGATTGTTCCCATATCTGTTGCTCCATACATATGGTATTGGAAAGAAACAGACGCAGCAGACAATCCAGACAAATCAAAACAAGGTGAATTTATAATTGCTCTTTTATTTGGGTATCCTGTATTTCTTCCAGATGCTTCTACATATATATAATGAGAACCATTTGTAGCTGCACTTGGACCAGTATTATTTGAAGGTGTTCCTCCTGTTCTTCTAGACCAATCTAAATCATCTCCTCCAGCTTGAGTCCATTGGCCAAATGAGCTATCAAAAGATTCGGTATATGGATAACTCCCTATTCCTCCTGTACAACCCGCTACTACGGCATTTACATTGACCGTTCTCGTCACAGCTGTTGCAGCATTTCCAGCAGCGTCAGATACATTATATGTTAGTATATAAGTTCCTTGTGTATTTGTATCTACTGATCCTGAAACTACAATATTACTACTAATGTCTCCATCAACATTATCGCTTGCTGTTGCTCCTGCATCCGTATAAGTATCTCCGACCGAAATACTCACAACACTATCACCCAATAATGAAATTACTGGAGCCACTGTATCTGCCCCTGCATCTGCAATAGTTACTGTATAATCTTCCACTTCTCCATATGTAAATTCTCCACATGGACTTGGTATTGCATTATATCTTAAAATGACTCTCATTCTTGTATCTCCAGTAACTGCTGACGCTGGAACTGTGAAACTACCTGAAACCGGAGTATCTGTTGAAGCGGCTTTGCTCCAAACTAATTCACCGGCATCTGTAAACACCCCATTCTTATTATAATCTATCCATACTCCATAACCTTCGCTATAAACAGTACCCGTCCAAGTTGGTGTGATTGTTATGGTTTCTGAAGCTCCTTTTGTTATCGTTGTAGAGATATTGGTGAAATCTGAGTAAAATTGTCCGGTAGATGTATTATCTATAGTATTTAACTTAACATTCGATATATATTCATCATTTACATTTGTACTATTAGCTGTACAGTATACCAGTTGTACATTTGTTGTAGTAAAGTTAACTGCAGTACTAAAATTAGAAGAAGTTCCATCAGTACAAACACTTTTTACTCTTACTTCATAATTCGTACTTGCATCAAGCCCAGATAATGTTGTACTTGTCCCAGATGTATTACTCGAAGTCCAAGATGCATCAGATACTTTTTTATACTCTACAGTGTATGTTGCTCCTGAAACTGTATTCCAAGAAACTATAGCTCCCGAAGCTGTAACACTTCCCACACCAACACCTGTTGGCACTGTTGCTGTACATGGTTGGGGACTTGATATGGTAAAATTAGTATTAGAAATATCAAAGAAAATATGATTTGTTCCTTTCACCATAATTCTATTTTGGTTACCAACAGAATTTGGCACTGTTATATCGTGCGAACCATCATTAGGAACTCCACTTGCCAATACTACTGGATAAGTGTCTCCACCATCTGTTGACATTAAAATATCAACATTAGCCGCATTTACTCCATTTGCTGTTGTTCCTGCAACATCCCATGTTACTGTTTCTGTTGCTCCTGCACTTAAAGTTACATTTGTATTAGGAGAATTCACTACAAATGGTCCAGCAGTTCCATTCACAGTTACAACCATATCATCACTGTTATTTGTTCCTCCTCCTGCTCTATTATCTCTTACAGTTAATCTAAAGTTTAAACTTCTTGCCACATTTGGCACTGCTTCCCATTGCCAAGAAGTACTTCCTGTTTTGATAGTCTCCAACCTTGGAAAATATCTTGATGCATTTGTTGTTGGTGAATACGACCTAAAAGCTACTCCAGCAGTTGCCGTAACACTCGGGTATGTAGTAGCCGCATTGTTTTCATCCATTTGCTCCCAACAATAAGAAAGCACATCTGATGCATCTGCATCATTTGCTGTTCCTGTTAAAACAAAAGCTGTTCCTTTTGGAATTGTATAATCACTTCCTGCATTTACAGTTGGTACATTATTTCCTGTTGATGTATTTGTTTGACAAGAAGTTGTTTTAATATAATTCGTGATCTGTTGAATTGTAATCGCATGAAAATAAGGATCACTATTTGATTGCACATCTGTAGCTCCGGTGATACCCGCGTACCCCATTATTGTTGTACCACTTCCTGGCTCCATATGCACATTTGTTCCTTCATTTCTAATAGTAAACGTATGATTTCCTCCAAATTGATGTCCAATTTCGTGTGCTACATAATCCACATCAAACGGGTCACCTTCTGGAGTTGTACGAGAAGTAAAAGCACTTCCTTTACTTCCATTTACACAAACACATCCGATACAACCAGCATTTCCATTATTTGATGCTTTCGCAAATAGATGTCCTATATCATAATTTGCTTCACCAATAACACTTGTTAATGTTGATTGTACTTGAGAGTTAAAACTTCCATTAGAATATGGATCTGTTGATGCGTTGGTATAAATTACATCTTCATTATTTGCAATGATGATCATCGTTAAGTTAAAATCCATTTCATAGATTCCATTAACCCTTGTCATGGTAGTATTCATTGCTGCCAATGCTTGCGCTTTTGTTCCACCATGGTGCGCCGTATACTCTCCTGTTGCAGAAATTGCAATTCGATAAGTTCTTAGAATACCATCATCTGCATTTTTAAAGGAAGATGAACTACCAGTACTTTTACTCCTATTATTCGGATCAACATCACATTTAAAGCCATCTACCTCACGAGGTTTATCTGACCTCTTATAAATAGTATACTTTTTTAGGTCATCTGAATAAGGTTCGATAAACACTGTAGGTTTATCAATTCCTAAACGCATACTTTGTAAACCTTTAGCGTTTGAAAGGCTAAAACGAATTCTATCTGAAGGATCGTCTACCCCTACTCCCATATATGATTTAATATCTGGGTATTTTTTTGATAAACTCGGATGTAAAACTGAAGCTTCAGTGATTCGATACTTTTCCATTATTCCTTCCGCATTTGGAAAGGAAATAATTACGTTGGATCGTTTTCCAACATTTCTTTCTGGCGCATTGGTTAAAGCTTGTTTGAATGCCTTTAAATCCAACTGATAGATTTTTTTATCTGGCAGTCTCTTTTGTAAAGCAGCATTGCTTGCTTTAACCTTTACATTTTCTTGTTTTTTCCACAATTCGCTGTTTTGAGAAAATAAAACAGACGTAGCCAAGGACATGGCTAAGAATAGCTTGTTTTTCATTGAGGGACATTTTTGATTAGTTATGGTAAATATATAAAAACCCCTCAATAAAAAAAATAAAACACTAAAAAACAATCACTTAACTACATCATCTTTCCAAAGAAAATAGCGTTCGCCAACAACTTATTAGTACCATACCAAAAAGCTCTAAAGTTCGTATTATCGGTAAAAACAAGGACTCTTCCTCTTCCTAATCTTTGCGAAACAAATGGAACAGTATTTTTTAGTTCTTCTAAATTCTCTTTTGAAATATATCCACTTAATAATGGAGTATTTGTGTATTGAATAGGGTTATTATAACTCTTTTTATTCGCTTTAATAAACTGACGTGTATTTCTAAAAAGTGCAATCTTATCATTCTTGTATCCAAAATTGATTGGATGAGAACGATCTATATTGGCTTCAAAAATTGCTCCTCCGATTACTTGTGCTCCAGATTGTAAAGACCTATCCTCAAAAGAAACATTTTCAACAGTATCAATCTTGGTCTTGTTAAACTTCACGTTTACAAACCCTTTATTAGATAACCAATTTACAGCATTTCTATAACCAATTAATACTCCTCCATTACTTACCCATGTCTTTAATTTTTCTTCTAAATTTTTATCTAATGAGTAACTATTCGGAACAATTATCGTTGTATATCTGCTTAAGTCAACACGAGTTGCATAAGAAACATCTAGTTTAGTTAATTTGATATCAAAACGCTGATCTAATAAATGCCATATTTCACCTGCATCATAACTTGTTATTCCACTTCCTACTAACATTGCTACTTTAGGTTGTTTTACTGATCTAAAGTTTCTACTACCAAGGTCAATACCCTCATTCAATCCAGTATTAACTCCTTTAATTTCTATGGAGTTTTCTTTAGCTATAGTTTCTAAAAAACCAAAAAGTTCTTCTGCTTTCAAAGTTTGATTTTGAGCAGGTATAAAAATTGTTCCATAATCATAAGAGTCACCATTGTTCTTAAACTCTTTCATTGCAACCTTTGCTCTTAAGCCTTTTTCTAAAATTGTATTTAATGCTTTAGGAGTATTATATTCATTCCAAGAAAACAAATATCCTACAGAGCTTTTATTCGTTATACTTCCCTCATTAGCTTTTATTTCAACAACCTCTCTTCCCGCTTTGTTTAAAGAAATATTATCAGCATAATCAACTCCAAAAGCATGATTAAAGGTCCAAGCTGAAACATCATAAAACAAACTGTCTTTAAATTTTGTTCTAACATCAAACATCGCTTTCACCAAACGATGATTCTTCTGATTCATCGGTACTACATAACTATATCCTTTTTTGAATCTTTTTCCATTGGCAGTAAAATCATTTGATAATTCATGAATTTTTATTTTGTGACGCTTAAGTACTTTAGCCAATTCATTTGTTTTTGCTGCATCTTTTTCATCACCAAAAACAATAGCTTTCTCCATTCCTGAATTTCTAGAGTTTTTATGAAAATTTTGTTGATACTTTAGTATCTTAACTCTCATGTTTTTTGCTGCTTCTAAAGTAGATAAGGTAGCTGTAAACTGATTTCTAATTGTAAATGGAAACGTTAAAATACCATTCTCACTTTCTTGCGCATGTCCTCGAGAGCTTCCTTGTTCAAATAAAATTCCTATACTTCCATTAATATCGGGAAAGGTTGATCCTTTACCATAATAGAAATCATCAAAACTTTCTTCTGAATAATAGGTTGAGCCTATTTTATCAAATGCTTTAGCATGGTATCCTGCTATTTCTTTTGTTAAATCCTGATTCATTTGTGGTGTTAAAGGATTGGTTCTACTAGGTATCCCTGGTTGAAAAAAGAACGTAGAGTTTGTTCCCATTTCATGATGGTCAGTTAATATGTTCGGTAACCATTTATGAAAAGTCTTTATTCTTGCTTTACTTTCAGGTAATTGTACTGGTAACCAATCTCGATTCATATCAAACCAATAATGATTTGTTCTTCCTCCTGGCCAAATTTCATGATACTCTCTATCATTTGGATCTGGATTTATATTACTCGCTTTATTCGTATTTGCCCAGTACGCAAAACGTTGTAAACCATCAGGATTCATAGCAGGATCAAACAAAACAACAGTATTATTTAAAAGCTCTGATATTTTAGTTCCTTCTGCAGCAGCTAAATAATAGGCTGCTGCGAGCGCAGCATTAGCTCCACTTGCTTCATTACCATGAATTGAAAATCCTTGATACACCACAATAGGTAAATTAGATACATCTACCGTAGCATCCTCAGTTGCATTGATATGACTTTCTCTAATACTATTCAATTTTTGATGATTCTCAGAAGAAGTAATTGTTAATAATAACAAAGGTCTTCCCTCAAAAGTTTCTCCTCTATTTTCAATAGTGACTCTATCTGATGCTTTCGCCAAAGCTTTCATATAGGTTACTAATTTATCATGTGTTACATGCCACTCTCCTACTTCATGTCCTATGATAGACTTTGGAGTTGGAATAGTTTTATTGTAAGTTACATCGTTTGGTAGATAATATGATAAGTCAATTTTTTGTTGAGATAAGATTGATAAACTCACAAAAAATAATAGAAAGCTTAGCTTTTTCATGTAAAAGATTGATTTGTATAGACTAACAAATATATTGAACCTTTTTTCTATTTTTGAGACTATAACATAATATTAACGTATGTATATCAAAAGAACCTTTCCGCTTAGAGGAATGTTACGTTGGACAAGAAGAAATATTTATCTTTTCATTATTCTTGCAACCATTCCTGTTTTTTTATTTGACATTGTAGGTCTAAAATGGTTACATGTTCCATGGCTTCCATTAGGTGTTCTAGGTACTGCTATTTCTTTTTTAGTCAGTTTTAAGAATAACGCTTCTTACGACCGACTCTGGGAAGCTCGTAAAATCTGGGGAGGCATTGTAAATTCATCCAGATCATGGACCATCATGGTAAAGGATTATATTAATAATGATCATGCTAAAGACAAACTATCAAATGATGGCTTATTTGATATTCATCGCGAATTAGTTCATAGACATGTGGCTTGGCTCACTGCATTACGATACCAATTACGAAAAGATAAACCTTGGGAAATGCATTTAATTAAAGATAAATCAAATGCAGAGTTTAGAAAAGAAAACTTCTTTGTTTATGAAGATGAAATACCTATTGAAAATGTTATTAAAGATTATATTTCTACTGAAGAATACGAAGAGCTCTTTGCCAAGGGAAATCAAGCTTCTCAAATTTTAGGAATTCAATCTCGTCGTTTACGAGAATTAAAACAACAAGGTTTTATAGATGACTTTAGGCATGTAGAAATGGAAAATATGCTGGTAGAGTTCTACACCCTACAAGGAAAAAGTGAACGTATTAAAAACTTTCCTTACCCTCGTCAATATGCCACCATGAATTATCTTTTCGTTTGGTTATTTATTATTTTATTACCCTTCGGAATTATGGAAGGTTTTGAAAGTATAGGAAAACATATTATTGAAGATCTAACAACACATCAATCAAGGACTTCTTGGGGACACCAAATTCAAGAATTTCTTGCTGAACGTTTTGTTTGGCTTTCTATACCTTTTAGTGTGATTATCTCTTGGGTTTTCAATACAATGGAAAGTATTGGAGAAAATTCTGAAAATCCATTTGAAGGAGGACCAAATGATGTTCCCATTACAAATATGAGTAGAGGAATAGAAATAGATATCCGTCAATTGATTGATGATACAGATATTCCTGCTCCATATGAATGGAAAAACGATATTGTGTTATAATCGCTTTATTTATTATCTTTTATTCTTTTACTATCTTTAAGTCAAAGAATTACATCATGAAGTTAGGAGAAAACATAGCATCTGAATTTAACGAATTTGCGAAAGACTATACGAATGATATGATTCGTTGTGTTCCTTATTATGAAAAATTAATACTTAGCTTTACACAATATTTACCTGAAGGTTTTTCTCCTCATTCAATCTTAGAACTTGGAAGCGGAAATGGTAATGTAACTGCTACTCTTTTACAACATTTCCCAAATGCAAATTATACTTTAGTAGATGCTTCAAAAGAAATGATTGATTTATGTAAGCTACGATTTAAAGGTTTTTCCATGATCTATTCAAATTCTTATTTCAATGAATTTCATTTTAACGAAAATCATTACGACTTGATAGTAGCTGGTTTTAGCCTACATCATTGTAATGAAGAAGAAAAACAAGTAATTTTTGAAAACATTTATTCTTCTTTAAAGCCTAATGGCATATTTTCTTGCAGTGACTTAATGATCAACAAAAAGTGTCCAGAACATTCAGATTTATTAAAAAATTGGGAAGCATTTGTATTAAGCAATTACCCTACTAGAGAAAAGTGGGAATGGCTAATGGAGCACTATAATACTTTTGACAACCCTACAAATTACAATACCCAAATGGAGTGGTTAAAAAAAATAGGTTTTTCAAAAGTGCACACTCCTTTTAGAGAAGAATACTGGACATACCTACAAGCAATCAAGTAAATTCATTTTAAACCTTTTTACGTTTATAAGGTCATAGATATAGTTAACTTTAAAAATTATGTATTATGAATGTAAAAGTTTTATTTGTAGCGGTAAGTTTTACTTTTAGTGGAATAGCTTATAGTCAAAGTACTCCTAAAGTAGACAAAAGGCAAAAAAATCAAAAAACAAGAATTGTTAAGGGTGTAAAAAGTGGTGAATTAACAGCTAGAGAAACAAAACAACTAGCAAAGCAACAAGCAAACATCCGTAAAATGGAAAGAAGGGCAAAGAGTGATGGTGTCGTTACCAAAAAGGAAAGAGTTCGTTTACAAAATGCTCAAAACAGAGCAAGTAAAAACATTAAACGTAAAAAGAACAACAATCTAAACAGATAACAAAAAAGAGCTTACTATTAAGTAAGCTCTTTTTAATTTAGTTTCTTACAAAATAGACTTTTGCTATCTTACCTTTTTCTATTTTATAAATTGCAATAGCAGTAAACGAACCTTCTCCTATTCCTGTAATTCGCTCGTGATCTATCACTGTGTTTTTGTTTACAATTCTTTTTACTAATTCACAATGCAAATTTGGGTATTTTTCAAACATCTCCTTATATCCAGGTCTTATCTTATCTTTTCCTTTATTGGTCAAAGTATTTGGAAAGTTATAGATTTCAACATCTTCACTATAAGGAGCCAAAAATGCATCAATATCTCCGGCATTATATGCATTTAACTGTTGTTGAGCTAATTGTTCTGGTGTGTTATAAATAACTTTTTCTGGTGTATACACCCTTCCTGCCTTTACTATATGAGATATATTTTTTAATGCTTCTAAATTTTCTATCGGATTATTATTCAACAGAACCAAATCTGCTAATTTGTTTTTAGTAATACTTCCTAACATATTTTCTTTCCCTAATACTTTTGCTCCATTAATTGTCGAAGCCTTAATGATATCAATATTAGAAAGTCCACTTTTTTTCATTGCTGCTATTTCATCATAATAAGATGAAGCATGTAATGTTCCAATATTACCTGCATCGGTACCAGTAGCAATAATAACCCCTGCTTCATTTAACTTTTTCAAGTTTTTTCTCATTAACTTTTCTTCCTTTATTCCTCTTTCCTTATTCTCCTCCTTAGAATAGTACTCTTTATAACGTTTTAAGTTTTTATCGTTTAAATGAAAAACATCTTGTAACCAACCGATTGTTAACGGATTGGTTATTTCAAAATCTTCTGAACTAAACTTTATACTTTGAGCAAAAGACTTTTGATAATTTTTAGAAACAATCATTGTTGGAACATATACAATGTTCTTTTCTTTCAACATTTTAATAAATTCATCATCTACTTCCTCATCATCAACGCTATGAACTAGAATATCAGCACCTGCCTTTACAGCTAATTTTGCAGTATGCAATTGTGTTGCATGTACTGCCACTTTTAATCCATTTTTATGACTTTCGGCAATCGTTGCTTTCACAAGATCAAAATTCTTATTTGCTTCTTCCTTCCCTCTAGCGATGTACCAAATTTTTATAAAATCAGGTTTATGTTCTAACTGATTTTTAACCATTGCAACCGCTTCTTCTTTTGTTTTTGCTTTAAGAATTGGGGCATCTGAAACATCTTTATAGGCAGCAGGTTGATATGTTGAAACTAAAGGCCCCGCTAAATATAGATTCGGATATTCATTAATATCAGATAATTTATTTCTTATATCAAAATTATACATTGGTCCCCCAACATCTATTACCGAAGTAACTCCAGCTTTTAAATATCTTTTCAAGATGTCGGGAGCATTTTTTCTTAACCATGTTCTTTCCTCTTCATAGGGTCTAAACGTTGTTAAATCAATCACATCTGGCCTTGTATATAATCCTCCTGATTGAAACATATGAATATGAGCATCTACCAAACCCGGAATTAACCATTTTCCTTCCCCATTAATCACAAAAACATCTGTATTCTTAATTGTTTTTTTAGAAATAGCTACAATCTTACCATCTTTTACCAAAATGTTTCCTTTTTTGATCTTACCTTTAAGAACATCAACGTAATTCACATTGGTAATTAATACGTCATCACTATTTATATTTTCTGCATCACTCGTTACTTTTACAAAGGCATTTTCACCTTCATCTTGATAAATATTTCTACCCATCATTAATAAACTTCGTTTCCCTTTGTAAACAGCGTTTGTACTTGATTTTATTTCAAACTCTCTTACTTTCTTTTCCTTTTCATTGGTTCCTTCTTTCCATCCAATAATGTTTTCATTTTTCACCTCATCTTCAAAACCATTATTCACTACATTTACTGCTATCCATTCTCCTGAACCATTCTGTACCTCTAGTTTAAAATCATCATAATAGAAATCTCCTTCTCCATAACTGACCACTCCAAAAAACAATTTTACATCTTCTTCTGTTACTTGATGAGATATTGTCACCTTTTCCCAATTTTCTGAACCTTCATATACTTCTTGTGAGTTAGAATACCACCCCATTTCTCCATCTTCCTTTGCGGTACGCATCCATAAAAAAGAAAACACCTTCTTCTTCATTGATTTCTGTTTTAAAAAACCAGTAAACCTAACTTCTTTTACTTTAGAAAGAGAAATTACCTGATTAATGGAAGTCCATTCTTGTGACACCAATTCCTGTCCCTTTATACTGGTTACACTTAAACACACTAAAAGAATTGCTAACAATTTTTTCATAGTTCTATTTTATAAGTTTCCAACAAAAATAAAAATACTCTCTTTGGGAACTAAGTTTTTTCTTTAAAATATAAAATTGAAAGTTAAGATGGAGAATACCATACTCATCTCATGATAAAAGTATGTGGCTCAATAAGAAGTTTAATAATAAATCGACATACTTTTGAAAGTATAACCCAAACAGTATCACGGAAAAATAAAGTCAAATTGATTCAAAAAAAACTCTTTTTTTAGCTAAAACTGTCTTTTCAACTTCTCAAAACTTCCCTATAGAGTCAAATTAACCTAAAAATAAAAGATTTAAAACAAAATTCATTTTTGTTACACTTAAAAAAAATTAAATTCATTTAATTTGCAGTGAAATTTAATGAATTATGTCATCAAAAAACACAACAGAAAGTTTTAATCATACCACTGAGGGATTTGTCTCTCCAGAATACATTCGTAATCGATTTTCTAGGATTATGTCTGACATGTACAAAGAAGAAGTACCATTATACGGTGAGTTACTTGATTTGGTTCATGGAATTAATGAAAATGTTCTTTCAGAATCAAAAGAAGTTAAGCAACATTTAGCACACACTGGAGAAATAACTCGATTAGATATGGAGCGTCATGGAGCTATCCGTTTAGGTAAACCTTATGAGTTATTTACCATGAGACGTTTATTTAAAGTTATGGGAATGTACTCTGTTGGATACTATGATTTAGCACCAGCTGGTGTACCTGTACATGCTACAGCATTTAGAGCTATTGAAAGTACTGCTCTTAATCAAGCTCCTTTTAGAGTTTTCACCTCTTTATTACGTATCGATTTAATTGACGATGTACAACTTCGCAGCAATGTTGAAAGTATTCTAGAAAATCGTCAAATTTTTACAGAACAAGCTTTAGAGCTAATCGATAAATCTGAAAAAGAGGGAGGTTTAAATAAAGAAGATGCTGAAACTTTTGTTCAAGAGGCTTTAGAAACTTTTCGTTGGCATGACACTGCTACGGTAGATTACAAAATGTACGAAGCGTTATTAAATCAACATAGGTTAATTGCCGACGTAGTTGCATTTAAAGGACCACACATCAATCACCTAACTCCTAGAACTTTAGACATTGACAAAGTACAGGTAAGTATGGAAGCTCGTAATATTCCACCAAAAGATAATATAGAAGGGCCTCCTGCTAGAAAATGTCCAATTTTATTACGTCAAACTAGTTTTAAAGCATTAACCGAAAAGGTTACCTTTAAAGACAATATTGAAAATGAAGAAATGGGAGAGCACAAAGCTCGTTTTGGAGAAATAGAACAACGTGGTGCTGCTTTGACACAAAAGGGGCTTGATCTATATCATGAATTACTAAATAAAACTCGTAAAGCGATTGGTGGTTCTCCAACTGCTGAAAACGCTGATGAATACAACCAATTATTAGCAGAAAACTTTAAAGTATTTCCTGATAACTATAGCGAGTTACAATCTGAAGAATTAGCGTATTTCCACTATTTCACAACCGATAAAGCCAAAAACATTTCTAAAGAAAAAGAGTATACAAAAGTAGATGTAAAGCAATTGTTAGAAGACGGTTACTTAACGATAGAACCAATGGTTTATGAGGACTTTTTACCAGTAAGTGCAGCAGGAATTTTTGCTTCAAACTTAGGTACAGATGATGCAAAACGAGAATACCAAGGTACCTCTAATCAAGAATTGTTTGAAAATGATTTAGGTGAACCTGTTTATAAATTGACCAAATGGTATGAAGATATGCAGGATGAAACCATTAAAAAATGTTTAGCAGAAATAAATGCTTAATTATATAATATCTAAATTTTAAAATTGTGTAGTCGTATATTTACATTTTCGGCTACACTTTTTGCATTAAAGAGATTCTAAGCTTGTAGCTTACATTGAATGTATTCTAACAAACCAAAACTATTCTTTTGAAAGATCAATTTGATTATATAGACCAACAAATACTTCTCAAGCTTCGAAAAGATGCTCGTAAAGCCTATTCGCAAATAGCAGAGGAGCTAAAAGTATCAAACTCTTTAATTCACCAGCGTATTAAAAAGTTAAACGCTGAAGGTGTCATTCAAAATGCCGAATTTATTTTAGACGAAAAGAAATTAGGTTATAAAACCAAATCTTATACTGGAATTCGTTTACGTGAAGCACGTTTTGCCAAAGATGTTATAAAAGAATTAGAAAAGATTGATGAGATAGTAGAATGTAATTTTGTTTCTGGTAACTATGCAATATTCATTTTAATATATGCAAGAGATAACGAACATCTTAGAAAAATACTCTACGACAAAGTTCATTTAATAAATGGTGTAGCTGGTACCGATACTTTTATTTGTTTTGATACTGGTTTTAAACGTAATGTTCCAATAGGTTAGTTATTATGAATACAACGGCAGCAGTTTTATGGACTGGAGGAAAAGATTGTGCCTTAGCTTTTTATAAAGCACAACAAAAAGGGTATATCATTACTCATTTAGTAACATTTACTCCTGAAAACCCAGATTTTAAAGCACATAATTTATCTTTAATTCAAAAGCAAGTAGCAACTATTGGGCTACCACATCTTTTACTAACAGTAAAAGCTCCCATGCAAGAAAGTTATGAGGATAACATAGCTACCTTGAAAAAGCAATATAAAATTGACACTTTAATTACTGGTGATATTGATGAAGTTCAAAATCATGATAATTGGATTGAAAAATGTTGTCAAAAATCGGGAATGTTAGTCTATAATCCACTTTGGAAAAAAGACAGAAATGAATTACTCAATGAATTAATCAGTAAAAATTTCAAAATTATATTCTCATTGGTTAAAAAACCATTTTTTAATAAGAATTGGGTAGGAAAAGTAATCGACTCAACTGTTATAGAAGAATTAAAGAAATTAAATATTGATATTTGTGGTGAAAATGGAGAATACCATACGATGGTATTAGATACTCCTTTTTTTTCACAGGAGCTAAAAATAGATTCATATACTATTACTGAACATGAACACTATTTTTACCTTAACAAACAACTAACAACATCATAAGGTGTAAACCATGATACAGAAAGCACAATTACAAAGTTTAGAAAAATCGTTAACTGGCGAATTATTCTTTGACGATTTACATAAAAATATATATGCTACCGATGCTTCGGTATATCGTAAAATTCCTTTGGCTGTTGCCTATCCAAAGAACAAAAAGGATATTCAGCAATTAATTGAATTTGCTACAAAACATCAAATAACTTTAATTCCACGTACAGCCGGAACTTCATTGGCTGGACAATGCGTTGGAGACGGAATTGTGGTAGACGTTTCTAAACACTTTACCAATATTTTAGCTTTTGACGAACAAGCAAAAACAATAACCGTTGAACCAGGAATCATTAGAGACGATTTAAATCGTTTCTTAAAACCCTTTGGGTTGTTTTTTGGTCCAAACACCTCAACATCAAACCGATGTATGATTGGAGGAATGGTTGGAAACAATTCTTCTGGAAGTACTTCTATTCGCTATGGTGTTACCCGTGATAAAGTAGTAGCTATTGATGGTTTATTAAGTGATGGTTCTGAAGTTACGTTCGAAGAAATTTCTTCTCAAGAATTTAGAACAAAATCCTTGCAAGACAATCTTGAAGGAAAGATATATAAATCTATTTTCTTTGAATTAAGCTCTAAAGAGAATCAAGATGAAATAAAGAAAGAATTTCCAAAAGAAAGCATTCATAGAAGAAATACTGGATATGCAGTAGATGAATTCTTGACTTCCAATTTGTTTGGAGGAAATCAAGATTACATAAATCCTGCTAAATTTTTGTCAGGAAGTGAAGGTACTTTAGTTTTCTCAACAGCTATTACGATTCAATTAGACGACTTACCTCCTACACAGAGTATTATGGTTTGTCCGCACTTTACTAGTGTAAATGAAAGTTTAAAAGCGACTGTTACTGCCATGAATCATAAGTTATATGCTTGTGAGTTGATGGACAAGGTAATTTTAGACTGTACGAAAAATAACCGTGAACAAGCTAAGAATCGTTTTTTCTTACAAGGAGATCCAGAAGCTGTATTAATGTTGGAAGTTTCTGCAGAAACAATCGAAGAAGCAGAAATTTTAGCTGATAAATTAATTGAAGATTTAAAAGTTAATAACTTCGGATATCACTACCCAAAGGTATATGGTGAAGATATTGCCAAAGTACATTATTTAAGAAAAGCTGGTTTAGGTTTATTAGGAAATATTGTAGGTGATATGAAAGCTGTTGCATGTATTGAAGATACAGCTGTAGCTTTGGAAGATTTGCCAGAATATATCGAAGAATTTACCCAAATCATGGATAAATACCAGCAAGAAGCAGTTTATTACGCACATGCTGGAGCTGGAGAATTACACTTACGTCCAATCTTAAATTTGAAAAAGCAAGAAGATGTAGTCCTATTTAGAAAAATCACTACAGAAACTGCTGAATTGGTAAAAAAGTACCAAGGTTCTTTTAGTGGTGAGCACGGAGATGGAATTGTACGTGCTGAGTTTATTCCATTAATGATTGGAGATAAAAACTATGAATTGCTAAGACGTATTAAAAAAGCATTTGACCCAAATAACGTATTCAACAAAGGAAAGATTACAGATGCTTTTCCTATGGATCAAAGCTTGCGTTATATAATAGATAGACAAGAACCTGAAATAGAAACCATTCAAGATTTTTCTGATAGTGAAGGTATTTTAAAACTTGCTGAAAAATGTAATGGTTCTGGTGACTGTAGAAAATCTCCAGAAGCAGGTGGTACTTTATGTCCTAGTTATAGAGCAACCAGAAATGAAAAGGAAACTACAAGAGCTAGAGCAAATACTTTAAGAGAAGTACTCACCAATAACACTGCTAAAAACAAATTTGATTCTAAAGAATTAAAACAAGTTTTAGATTTATGCTTAAGTTGTAAAGCCTGTGCTACTGAATGTCCGAGTAATGTTGATATTGCTTCAATGAAAGCAGAATTTTTATATCAATACCAAGAAACAAACGGATATTCTTTTAGAAGCAAACTCTTTGCAAACAACGCAAAATACAATAAGCTAGGAAGTAAATTTCCTAACTTAACGAACTTCTTTACCAATACAATCGTTGCAAAAAAAGTAATGGGAGTAGCTACCGAACGATCAGTTCCTAAACTTGCAAAACAACCATTAGATGCTTGGTTAAAAAGTCATCAAACTAAAGCTAGTAATAAGACGGTTTATCTTTTTAACGATGAGTTTACCAATTATTATGACGCCGAAATTGGAAAAGATGCTGTAATTGTTTTAGAAAAGTTAGGGTATGAAGTTAAAACAATCACTCATGAAGAAAGTGGACGAAGTTATATTTCTAAAGGTTTTTTAAAAGAAGCCAAAGAAATTGCAAACAAAAACGTAGCTACTTTTAAAACTTTAATCTCAGACCAAACTCCTTTGGTTGGAATTGAACCTTCTGCTATTTTAACTTTTAGAGATGAGTACATCCGTTTAGCTGATGATAAAGCAAATGCTGAAAATATTGCTAAACACACTTTTACTATAGAAGAATTTTTAGCTTCTGAACATAAAAAAGGAAATATAGATACTTCTTTATTTACACCTGAAAATAAAGAATTAAAAATACATGGACATTGCCATCAAAAAGCATTGTCTAGCACCCATGCTTCTTTTTCTATTTTAAATATTCCAAATAACTATAAAGTTACCATTATGAACACAGGATGCTGTGGTATGGCGGGTTCTTTTGGGTATGAAAAAGAACATTATAAAGTAAGTATGCAAGTTGGTGAAGACACCTTATTCCCAAAAATTAGAAACTGTTCAGAAGCTACAGAAATTGTAGCTGCAGGAACCAGTTGTCGTCATCAAATCTACGATGGAACTAAACGCATAGCAAAACACCCTATTACAATTTTGAAAGAAGCCTTATCTTAGGCAGATGCAAAACAAGAACAAAATTACATCTATGCTTTCCTTGATCATTGCAGGGGAAGCTATTTTTTTATTGCCTTTTATCTTAATGCGTGTTTTTAAACCGGTAATTAGAGAGGCATTTTTAATTACGGATGCACAAATTGGAGAAGCGCAAGCCTTATATGGCATTACAGCTGTAATATCGTATTTCTTTGGAGGATTTATTGCTGATAAATGGGAAGCCAAGAAACTTCTTACACTTTCATTAGTACTCACCGCTTTGGGAGGAATATGGATGCTTTTCATCCCTTCTATTATTGGATTAAAATTCTTGTATGCATTTTGGGGTATATCTACCATCCTTTTATTCTGGGCCGCTTTAATTAAGGCCACCAGACAATGGGGTAATGAAAACAACCAAGGATTGTCATTTGGTTTACTAGATGGAGGTCGAGGTTTTTTTGCAGCAACTACTGCCCTATCTGGTGCAGCAATTTTAAGTTTTTTCTTTCCAAAAAGCGGAACAATAACTCTTGAAGACAAAATAACAACTTTGCAATATATTATAGGAGCTATTACAACAATTGTAATATTCGTTGCAATCTTTGTTTGGTTTTCGCTACCTAAAAATGAATTCAACCAAGAAGACAAGAAAGAATTTCAATTCGACTTTAAAAAAGCCCTATTACTCATTATTCAACCAAAAGTAATTTTTCATTCATTTATTATTTTTTGCGCCTATTGCGCTTATAAACTCACTGGTACCTACGGAACATATGCCAAGGATGTTTGGAATTACTCTTTAGAAGAAGCAACTTATTTTGCAGTATTTATACAGTATTTAAGACCTATTGCAGCAATCTCTATAGGTTGGATTGCTGATAAGTTTATTCCATCTAAGTTAATCATCCCTTGTTTTACCGTTTTGGTAATTATGTCTTCAATATTAGGTTTTATAGGGAACGTTCCGTTTTACCTATCGTTTACCACTTTTGTGTTTATGGCTTTTGGCACCTATGCTTTAAGAGGTTTATATTTTGCGATTATTGAAGAAACCAAAACACCTATACAACTTACAGGAACTTTGGTTGGAATTATTTCTGTTGTTGGATTTACTCCAGATATTTTCATGTCGCTTTTTATCGGTTACATGCTAGGCGATAACCCAACCATAACAGAATATCAAAATTTATTTTCTTATTTTTCAATTATCCCTATCGTAGGTTTATTAGCTACCATTGGCTTTAAAAAAACTTCAATTAGACTATAGAAAAGCACCATCAAACTTTTTTCTAATTGATTTTCAATTAGTTATTTTGTATATTTAAAGTGTAAATCATTTTTAAATATACATTTATGTCAAGTACCAAAATAATCATCAACAATGCCTTATTGATTTTTGGAGGGATTGTTGGGTTCTTTTTTTTGATGAAAATTTTTGGATTAGACAATGTTTCAGAACTTCGTTTATTAAATTTTGTTTTTGTGCTGTGGGGTATTAACCGAGCTATAAAAACAAACATTAATATCAACAAAGAAACATTTTATCTAAACAATCTTTCTATTGGAATTGGAACCTCAGTATTGGCAGTTGGATTAACCGCGCTTGGTTTAATTATTTATGTAGACTACATAGATAATTCTTTCCTATCTGTTCTAGAAGATTCGTTTTTCTGGGGAAGTAACCTCACATTGCCTTTAGTTGTTTTTGCCTTACTCATTGAAGGAGTAGCATCTTCGGTAATATGTTCATTCATTTTAATGCAGTACTATAAGAATGTTAAAGTAAATAGTACTTCTATAGCTTAGAACTTCGTTTTCATTCATATTAATAACAATTGTCTTAAGAGAATATTATAAATTCTTCTTAAGACAATTGTCGTTTATGACTTTGGTAAGAAAACTTCTGCCATCATGCAACGCGCACTTCCACCACCACATGTTTCAATAGTTTCTAAAGAAGAATGTACTATTGGATTATGCTTTTCTATTTTGTGGAGTTGCTCTTTAGTTAATGAATTGTAAGCAGAGGAACTCATTACTAAATACACCTGATCATTTTCTCCTTTTACTTGCAACATATTTCCTGCAAACTGATTTACTTGCTTTTCTGAAATAGCAATCACTTCTTTCCCGTCCGTTTTTAAATGCTTTAATAGGTTTTTCTTTTCCTTTTTATCATCTATGGCATCCAAACAAACAACTGCAAAGGTTTCTGCAACACACATCATTACATTTGTATGATAGATTTCTTCTCTGTTACCTTCTACCGTTTGATTTGCAGTAAAAACCACAGGCGTATATTCAAAATCTTCACAAAACTCAATAAAAAGTTCTTCATCTGCTCTTGGAGATAAAGCACAATAGGCTTTTCTATGCACTCTATCTAACACCATACTTCCTGTTCCTTCTAAAAAAATCTCTTCCTCTTCTGCTTCTGAATAATCAACTACATTTTCAATAGCAAAACCTTTCTCTTCCAATATTTCCAAAGCATCTTCTCGACGTTCTAATCGACGATTTTCAGCAAACATCGGGTAAATTCCCACATCACCATTTTTATGAAAAGAAATCCAATTATTCGGAAACAAAGCATCTGGAGTATTTGGCTCTTTGGTATCTTCTATTACCACTACTTCTACCCCAACAGCTCTTAACTTTTCAACAAAAGCATCAAATTCCTGTTGTGCCTTAGCGTTAATTGACGCCGGTAACATTCCAGATAATTCTTGTTGATAATAATTATTTACCGCCGTTTGCTCATTCATCCTGAAATTCGCAGGGCGAACCATTAATATTGTATTTGTAGTTTGCTGCATAACGCGAAGGTATAAGAATTATCGTTACAAAACATAAACATTTATTCAAGAAGTATATTTAAACTTAGCACTTTAACAATCGTAACATTTTTGTATCTTGCCCCACTGCTTATGATACAATTTATACTAAATAATCAACTAATAAAGACATCTGCACATGCAGGTATTACATTACTTGATTTCATTCGAGACAACAAACAATTAAAAGGTACAAAAATAGGATGTAGAGAAGGTGACTGTGGTGCTTGTACTGTTTTAGTTGGAGAATTAAAAGATAATAAAGTAACCTACCAAAGTAATACATCATGTATTTCTCCTTTAGGAAATGCTAATGGTAAACATATTGTTACTGTAGAAGGAGTTAATCTTCCTAATGAATTAAATACAGTGCAAAAAGCCATGACCGATAACTATGCTACCCAATGTGGTTTTTGTACACCTGGGTTTGTGGTTTCTATGACTGGATATGCGTTAGAAAACAATAAGGCTAACTCTTGTAATGATGCTATTAGCGGAAATATTTGTAGATGTACCGGTTATAAATCAATAGAAAAAGCTGGATTGGCTGTTGAAGAAAAACTACAGCAAAAGGATGAAAATAATGCTGTAGCTTGGTTAATTAATGAAGGATTTGTTCCTAACTATTTTGATACCATTCCTGAAAGACTATCGCAACTTCAACCAAAAACTTTTGAAAAGAATGGAGTAAAAGTTGCTAATGGTACCGATGTATATGTGCGTTATGCTGATCAAATGGCAGAAGAAGATGTACATTTATTAACCGATCAAAATGCGTTAAAAGGAATTTCTTTTTCTGAAGGAGTATGTACTTTAGGAGCCAATACGACGGTTACTGAAATAGCTGAAAGTAAAAAGCTGCAAACTGTATTCCCTAAGTTAAAACAGTTTTTAAAATTGGTTTCTTCTGAACAAATTAGAAACATGGGAACTATTGGAGGTAACTTTGTAAACGCATCTCCTATTGGTGATATGTCTATTTTCTTTTTAGCCTTAAACTCTACCTTGACTATTCAAAAAGAAGATGGAAGCGAGCGACAAATTCCTTTCCAAGAATTTCATCAAAATTATAAAGTATACGATTTACATGACAATGAGATTTTAAAAGACATTTCTTTTAAAGTGCCTCAATCAAATGATAAATTCAACTTTGAAAAAGTAAGTAAACGTACACATTTAGATATTGCTAGTGTAAATGCTGCTGGAAGAATAACTGTTGAAAATGACCTTATCACTGATGCTCATTTTTCTGTTGGAGGAACAGCAGCAATTCCTAAGTATTTATCTAAAACCAATGCGTTTCTTATTGGAAAAACGATCAATTCTGAAACAGTTAAAGAAGCAGAGACTATTTTACAATCAGAAATCTCACCGATTAGTGATGTTAGAGGAGCTTCAGAATACAAGCGTTTGTTAGCAAAACAATTGTTCTTTGCACACTTTATCGAATTATTTCCAAAGCAAGTTGAACTTAAAAAACTGATGGCCTAATGAAAACAATGAAGAATATTGACAGTTTTACACATGTTCGAGGAGAATCATTGTTTGTTGATGATTTAATGCTACGTCAAGATACCTTGTTTGGATTGGTATTTGACTCACCAAAAGCACATGGAAAAATAAAATCGGTAGACTATTCTAAGGCAGAAGCTTTAGAAGGAGTTGTAAAGATATTTACATACAAAGACGTTTTAGGAGAAAACCAAATTGGAGGAATCATTCCTGATGAACCTCTTTGGGCAGAAGATGAAGTACATTTCTGGGGACAACCTATTGCCTTTATCGTTGCAGAAAGCGAAGCCATTGCCAAAAAAGCAAGAACTTTAATTAGTATTGATATTGAAGAGCTTCCTGTAATAACTACCGCAAAACAAGCAAAAGAAAAGCAGAGTTTTATCAATGCTCCACGCTCCTTTAAGCTAGGAGATTCTAATGCTGAATTTGCGAATTGTGATTACGTATTTGAAGGAGAAACCTTTTCTAACGGACAAGAACATTTATATCTTGAAACGCAAGGATGTTATGCAGTACCTCAAGAAAACGGAAACATCAAATTAACCTCATCTACCCAAGGCCCCACTGCTGTTCAAAAAACAGCCGCAAAGGTATTAGGAATACCAATGCATAAAATTGAAGTAGATGTAATTCGTTTAGGTGGTGGTTTTGGTGGAAAAGAAGATCAAGCAACACCTTGGGCAGTAATGACTGCGGTTGCCGTACAACACCTAAATCGCCCTGTGAAATATATGTTGAATCGACATGATGATTTACGAATGACCGGAAAGCGTCATCCATATTCATCGTTCTATAAAATCGGTTTAACCAAAGATTTAAAAATAAAAGCTTTTGAAGTAGAGTTTTTACAAAACTCTGGAGCAGCAGCAGATTTATCTCCTGCAATTGCCGAGCGAACTTTATTTCATGCTACCAATAGCTATTTTATTCCTAATGTAAGTACTACAGTATATAGCTGTAAAACAAACTTACCTCCTAATACGGCTTTCCGAGGATTCGGAGGTCCGCAAGGAATGTTTGTTATCGAAAGTGCTATTGCCGATGCTGCAGCACAAATTGGAATTAACAGACGACAAATTCAAGAAGCTAATTTATTGGCAGAAAACGACGAGTTTTCTTACGGACAAATCGCTACAGAAGTACAGGCTCAAAAAGCTTGGTTCTCTGCTAAAGAAAAATTCGAATTTGAAAAATTAGAGCAAGAAGTAGCTCAGTTCAATCAAGAAAATGAATTGTTTAAAAAAGGAATTTCTTTAATGCCTATCGCATTCGGAATTTCTTTTACAAACACTCCTATGAATCATGCCAGAGCTTTGATACATATTTATCAAGATGGTAGTGTAGGTGTTTCTACAGGAGCAGTTGAAATGGGGCAAAGTGTAAATACTAAAATGCTACAAGTAGCACAATCGATTTTAGGTATTTCTGCGAACAAAGTAAAGCTAGAAACTACCAACACTACCCGTGTTGCCAATACCTCTCCTACTGCGGCGAGTTCTACTGCCGACTTAAATGGTAAGGCTGTTGAAATGGCTTGTAATTCATTAGTAGAGCGATTAACTAAGGTTGCTGCCGATCTGCTTTCTACACAAGAAACAAATGTTTCTTTTAAAGAGGATGCAGTTTTTGTTGACAATACCAAAACAGAGATTACTTGGGAAGCATTAATTGCAGAAGCTATGCTGCGTCGTGTTGCTTTGTCTGAAAATGCACATTACGCAACACCAATCATTCACTTTGATAAAACCAAAGAAAAAGGACATCCTTTTGCCTATCATGTATACGGTACCGCTGTTACAACGGTAACGGTTGATTGTATTCGTGGGAATTACGAAATAGACAGTGTGAAGATTGTACATGACTTCGGAAAATCAATGAATATCGGAATTGATGTTGGTCAGGTAGAAGGAGCTTTAGCACAAGGTATTGGTTGGATGACTATGGAAGAGATTGCCTATAACGATGATGGTCGTTTGCTTTCAAACGCTTTATCAACCTATAAAGTTCCAGACATCTTTTCTGCTCCAAAAACGGTAGATACGATTCCATTAGAAACAGAAGGAAATCCTTTGGCTATTCAAAAGTCAAAAGCTGTAGGAGAACCTCCATTAATGTATGGTATTGGAGCTTATTTTGCCATTCAACAAGCCGTAAAAGAGTTTAATCCGAATTATAAATTAAAGTTCCACGCACCTTTTACACCTGAAAAAGTGTTGATGAGCTTATACGAGAAATAGGAAAATTATCAAACTACAATACACGCGACATAATATAATTAGAGGTGCTATTATTTATAGTACCGGTGATACCATTGCTTCTTTGTTATTAAACGAATTTTCTATTTATAGATTAATCGGAATGATACTTATTGGAGCAACGGTATATGCTTTTGAAATTCCCAATTATTTTGCTTGGATCGATCGAAAAACAGGTTATCTAAATGGTATTCAAAAAACACTGGCTAAAACAGGATTGGCAATTGCTTATTTCAATCCATTGTGGATATTTAGGCATTTGGCTTTTATTAAATTATTTTCTGGAAATTATGAGCATATAAATAGTGGATTACTATTGATTGCCCTTTGGTCTTTTTTAGCAAATATTCCTATTTCGTTTATAGCGAATTTTATCATTCAAAATAAAATAAAACTAGATTGGCGCTTTTTAGCCAGTGCAATATTCTCTGCACTCATGGCTATTTACTATGCCCTAAGTGAAACAATTTTTAATTAACTCTCATGTCAGTTCGAGTGAATTTATGAAGAATGAATAAATTTGTATCGAGAACTTATTCTCTTCTCTATACGGTTTTCTTTCAAAAATCACTCGAAAAGATAACTTAGAATACAATGAAATTCTGGCAATACATACACGATAAACTTCAACTACAACAAAAAGTATTTGTTTTAACAGTCATTGAAAACTTTGGAAGTTCACCAGGACGCAAAGGTTTTAAAATGTTAATTGCTGAAGACGGATTTATCTATGGTTCTGTAGGTGGTGGTGTTATGGAATTTGCTTTGGTGGAAGAAGCTAAGGAATTATTACAAAAGGAAAACACGCCTCCTTTTATCAAAAAACAAATTCATAAAGGAAACATCAAAGATGGATCAGGAATGATTTGTTCTGGAGAGCAAACGGTGGCTTTTCATTGCTTAAACAAGCAACATATTTCTGTTGTTGAAAGTATTATTGATTGTTTAAAAAATGGCGCAAAAGGAACACTTTCTTTAACTCCGAATGCTTTTGACTTTAGCACAACGAAAATCTCTGTGCAATTTGAATATCAAATAAACACTAAAGTAGATTGGTTTTTTAAAGAGCATATTGGGTTTAAAGAAACCCTTTATATTGTTGGTGGCGGACATGTTGGAGTAGCTGTTTCAGAGCTTTTTGTAAAGTTAGGGTTTTATGTAGTTGTTTTTGATAATAGAGAAAACCTCAACACTTTAGAAAATAACCAAACTGCTCATAAAAAGTTGGTGATTGACTATAATAATATTGAAAACCATATTGACGCTTCTTCAAGCAGTTATGTAGCAATTATGACCAACAAATATACCGATGATAAATTAGTATTAAGTAAGTTAATACATCATAACTATGGTTTCTTAGGTGTTTTGGGTAGTAAAGCTAAATTACATACCATGTGGGAAGTTTTACAAAACGAAGGTATTACGCAAGCACAATTAGATAAGGTACATGCTCCTATTGGACTCTCTATAAAAAGTGAAACCCCAGAAGAAATTGCCGTAAGTATTGCCGCACAGGTTATTCAGGTAAAGAATCAAAATAGAACGTAAGTTTATTTTTAACAAGGTTAATATTTCTTCACACACCACTTTTTGAATGATAAAGAATATATTTGTTTCATAAAGGCTATAAAAATTGCTACTAATGAAAAAAACACTAAAATTTATACTTTTATTATCACTAATCCTCTCCTGCAAAAAAAACATTGAAATAGGTAACAATGGAATATTTATCAATGGAGGAATTAAAAGTGAACTTGTGATACAAAAAATAGTTAACAATAACCCAAGCGATACAATATCTTTTCCAAGTAATTTTTACATTAAAGAAAAAGTAAAACTTAAAATAGTTGGTGAAGGGATTTCAAAACAATATGAAAATGGTGTGGTTAAATTTTATATTGATGGAGAACCTCTAAAAATGAAAGCATTCATAGATCTCAAAAATAAAAATCAATTCTTTCAGTGGACAAGAGAAAAACCATCAGACAATAAGACTTATAGCACGTTTCCAATGGAGTTTGAAAAAGAGCACTGGTATTCTATTCGAAATATACATTTTAGAGGCTCTGATTGTTATTTTCACTTTTATATAAACAAAAAAGGAGAATTTGAGTATGATGATGTTGGCTACATCCATTTAAGTCCAATATAAAGTTCTAAACAAAAAGAATACAGATTAAAACCTGACTGAAAACTATTTAAATATGTATCAACATGCTCTGGAAAAGAAAAAACAAACTACCTATTACCCCAGAAGATAAAATCTGGATTGATGAAGATCTTCATTGGTTAAGAGAAGAACTGGGAGAAAAACATTTCTTGGAAATAAAAACCGTTACCCCTACCAAAGATTTTTATAATAGAGATTTTGATGGATCAGAACAAGATGCTCACTTTGTTTTAAAAAGAACTATGGAATTGATGTGCATTGGCAACATTGACATTAAATTAAAATTCTTTGATGATGACGTTGTAAAAACGGAGGATGGAAGTATATTATCAACACCAGCAGAAGGCATCGAAGGGAGTTGGGAAAGTGCTGCAGGAACCTATGAAATAAATCAAGATAAAGAAGTAACCTTATCTATTTCTACTAGAAAATTAAATGACCCAATCTCTTTAATTGCCACTATTTCACACGAATTATCCCATCAAATATTATTAGGAGAACAAAGAATAGAAGAAAATGATGAGTTCTTAACGGATTTAACTGCAATAACCTATGGTTTCGGAATTTTTATTGGGAATTCACGTTTTAACTTCTCTCAATTTCCTATTAATAGTGGACATGGATGGCAATACAGCGGGCAAGGCTACTTACCTGAGCAAATTATTGCATATGCCATGGCTTGGTTGTCTAATGAACGAAATGAGAATACAGAGTATTCACAGTATATGAAAAAGTCTATCAAAAAATATTTTAATAATAGTTTTGAGTATTTAACTAAGTAAAATGAACGAACAAGAAACAGATATCGAATTTTTAGTTGCAGCATTTACCTATTCATATGCTTCTATGAACCAAACCTTTTATTTAAGAAAAAGAGACTTAAAGGTAATTGGTGTCCATATATTCGATTATTCCCTAATGTCAGAATGTAAATCAGATTATGAAACTGGTTTAACCAAAGAAGAAGAAAGAGATATTAAAGAAGCCATTATTGCTAACGAAAAAGGTTATGACACTCATGTTTACATCCCTAGATTAACCAGAGAGCAAAGGTTTCAAATCATAGAGGAATTTATCAACATTAGTAATTCTTATAAAGAGAAACTCTTAATCAATAAAGAAGAGCTCATTCAGTCCTCTCAAAAATATAGTTCCGTTTTTTATAAAAAAGGAATTAAACCTGGAGTTGAAATGGAATATCTTACTAATGGAATCACTAATGAAAATTTTAAATCTGAATGGACCGATTTTTATGTTGCCAAAACTAGACCTATTGCTCTAGAATGGTTAGAAAAACAAAAAAGAAGTTTGCAACAAAACACATAACACAAACTAAAGCATAAGAAAACCAAAAATGAAAATAGATAAGTTAGAAGTACCATTAAAAATACTTTGGATAGGGTTAACCTTATACTCTATCTATATTTTTAGCTGGTTAACTTTTGGGTTTCTAACTTTTGGTAATCTCTTCAAAGAAAAATATACTATTTGGAATTTACTACTTCCTAATATTATAACTATTGGAATTGTAATATTTCATGCAAAAGAAATTGTCTTGGGGTATAAACCTGTATCGTATCGTAAAAACATAATATCATTAATTTTTTTTTCTATTGTTATTCTAATTTTAGTGGACCTACAAGCTCTTCAGTTTAAATTTCTATTTGAAAAATCTACCGTTGAAAATTGGGAAATTTCTATAACTCTAATCATGATTTTAGCTTCATACATTGGGATTATTATGAATAGAATTTTAAAAATGAAGAAATTAAAAAATCATCTTGACTAAAAATACTATGAAAACAGAAACAAACTTAATTAAAGACTATTTAAATGAGTTATTAGCATATGATTGGAATAAGTTTAATGACCTAGATTTTTTACAACAATTAACTTCATACAATTTATTAATTAATAAATTTCTTAAAATCATTGGCAAGCATGGAGAAATAAGTCCTATTCTTTTTAAAAGAATAACAAAGCCATATGAAAGTCATTTTAAAAACCTAGTAATCAAAGGAAAAAGCTTACATCATTTCCCTCCATCTATTGAGAATAAAAATGGGACTCGTTTAATTAAGTATGAAGGTAGCTTTATTCTACATCGATTAAAAAGTGTTTTAAAAGACTTAGAATATGAAAAAATGAAAAGCAATTTTAAGTGCAACTGTAAATTAGCTCTAACATATAACAAGTCTCCTGACTATGAAAATATGGAAAAGATTGGTTGGATTAATGATCATTACTATCTCCCTGAAATTTATAAATGTACTATCTGCGATTTTAAATGGTCTACTTTCATCTTAGATGATAGTTCAGGGAGAACTGTTTGGGAACAACTGGATTCTCAAGACTTAAAAAATATTATCTATGATAAATAATATTTCTCCTCTTTATTAATACTTACTTTTACTATAACTTAACTTATAAAAATTGTTACTATGAAAAAAACAATAAACACATCATTACTATTCATTCTAAGTTTTATATCACAAATCGGTTTTAGTCAAGAGTATCTTGAAGAATTTTACAAGTATCTCGACACCAACGACACCATCAATCAAGTAAAAATTTTAGAGAAATGGAAATCTGAAGAACCTAACGATCCTGAGTTATTTACTAGCTATTTCAATTACCACTTTAACAAATCGAGAAAAGAAGTACTAGCTTTAACAAATGACCAACCTAATGATGATAGTCTTATTATTAAAGACAGTTTAAATCAAAATGTTGGTTTCATTGGAAGTCAGGTAGTTTTTGATGAAAAAGAACTACAAAAAGGCTTAGACAAAATAGACGAGGGAATACAACGCTATCCAAACCGCCTTGATATGAGATTTGGAAAAATCTATGCACTTGGTCAGATTTATAAATGGAATGATTTCGCTTCAGAAATAATTCAAACAGTAAAATACTCCACTAAAAATAATAACAACTGGACTTGGACTAAAAACAAAAAGTATGAAGGAGGGCAAAAAGAGTTTCTCTTAAGTATTCAAAGTTACCAACTACAGTTATACAATACAGGAGATGATGCACTACTTAAACACGTACAAGATATTGCAAATACTATTTTAAACTATTATCCGAATCATATAGAAAGTTTATCTAATCTATCTATTACATACTTAGTAGCAAAAGAATATGACAAAGCAATAGCAGTACTTTTAAGAGCTGAAAAAATAACTCCAGATGATCCAGTTATTCTAGGAAATCTTGCACATGGATATAAGCTTAAAGGAAATAAGAAAAAAGCTATTGAATATTATAAAAAACTAGCTAAACATGACAAGGAAGATGTTAAAGCTTTTGCAAAAAAACAGATTACTGAGTTAAATCAATAAAATTCCTTTCAAGCTCTATGAGAAATTTAACCTTAATACTCTTTGCAATCTTCAATGCATTTGTGTATACCTTAAGAGGACAAGAATCAAGTTTCAAAGAATTGGATAAACTAATACACTTAAAGTCAAAAGATACTTTATGGTTAGATATTCGAAAAGGAGGATGTTTTAATGAAACATGGAACAAAATCATGTTTACTAAAAAAAATGACGATTACGAATTGGTTAAAATCAATGATATAACCAATATTCTTTTAAAGCATAATAAAACTCAATTCTTAAATGATAATCAAGATATCTGGATTAAAAAAAATATAAATCAAACAAAGACTAGCTCTACTTTAAAAACACTTAGCATTGAAGAATATCAAACAATTATTAATTATCTAATACGATCGCTAAAGGCTAATAAAAACTGTACAACCGAAGTTACCGGAGTATATCATACTATTTCACTAAAAACTAAAAAATTAAAACTAAAATATCACTACAATTGTACCCTTCAATTACCTTTCTAAAACAAGAATAAAATTTGATAACTAATTTAATTTAAAATTCTTTCTGTAACCTCATTTGATTTCTAATCGTCCAAAGACAAAACATAGAAATCAATCATGAAAAAAACACTTTTTATACTTTTTGTATATACACTACTACAAGCTGGAGTTATAACTACCAATGTACAAAACAGTCCGTTATATACTAAAATAGATAATTACTTAACCGCAGGAGTTGAGAATGGTTTTTCTGGCGCCATTGCCGTTGTAAAAAATGGAGAAACAATTATTAACAAAGGATATGGCTTTGCGAATAAAGACACACAAACATTGAACAATCCAAATACCATTTTTGATATTGGCTCTAACACCAAACAGTTTACTGCAACTGCTATTTTAAAACTAGCCGAACTAGGAAAGCTTCAACTAACCGATTCTATAGCAACTTATTTTAAAAACGTTCCAGCAGACAAACAAGGAATTACCATTCATCAATTATTATCGCACTCAGCAGGTTTTGTAGATGCCATTGGTCGTGATTTTACCAAAATTTCTCAAGAAGAATTCTTTACAAAACTCTTTGCTACAAAGCTACAATTCGAACCAGGAACAAAATACGCCTATTCAAATACTGGCTATAGTATTTTAGGTCGTATCATTGAAATTACTTCTGGACAGCCTTATGAGATCTTTTTAAAGGAACAATTGTTTCTACCTGCTGGAATGCATCAAACAGGGTACTTATTGCCTAAGTGGAACAAAACTCAAATTTCTCGTAGCTATAATAGAGGTATTTTAGAAAGTGACTCCCCTATTCTACGTTATCAAAAAGACAAAGGTCTTAATTGGCATCTAAAAGCCAATGGAGGAATCAACGCAACTCAAAATGATATGATACGTTGGTACGAGGCTTTAAAAACAAACAAAATTCTCTCTAAAGCATCTACACAAAAATTAATGACTCCACATATATCCTATACTCGAGGAAAGTATCAATTTGGATATACTTATGGTTGGGGACACCGTATTTTAGAGAACAAAATGCTACGATTGTCTCATAACGGTTCTAATGGAGCTTATTCACACACAATCATATGGTTTCCTAATGAAGATATTTATATATCGTATGCTACCAATGCCAATAGCGGAATGGTAGAATACTTAGCTTATGATATTACCAAAATGATATTGGATAATAATTACACTCCTGAACCAATTAAAAATAACATATATGCTTTTGTTATGGACTATGTAAAGAAACATCCAACACAGGCATCAAACAATCTCATCAATTCTTTAAAAGAACAATATGCAGATGAATTCAATGCACGACCTTTAAACACCATTGGAAATTTATTACTCCAAAAAAATGAACATATTGATTGGGTTGTAGAGCTTTTTAAACAAAATGTAATACTGCATCCTAAAGATGGTAATTTATGGGACTCTTTAGGGGATGGATACAAGGCAAATAAACAAACAAAAAAAGCCATAGAGAGTTATAAAAAAGCTATTGAGTTAGGCTATAAAGATGCTCAGAAAAAATTAACAGCTTTACAAGCGAATTAAAATTATAAATGAATCTATTTGAAAAACCATTGTGTTTCTTATAGATTCATTTTCTTTTAGTAATTTAGACTCATAACGTTGACGAATACTTCTATGAAAATTGAAAACTTAGATGAGTTGATACATCAATCTTCACTAAAACTACATGAAGATTATATAAAAAAACTTGTAAAACCTTGTCTTGAAATAGTACAAACCAATATTGAAATCAAGCTAGGTTCTAGTAAATTAGGAGGTATTCCTGATCTACCTATTAACTTTGAATGGCCTGCACATACATATGGAAACTACAGATTTGTAGCTCAATTTAATTTGGGAGAAATTCCACAAGGATTTCCTTACCTTCCTAAAAAAGGACTGTTAAGTATTTTTATTGCAGATGATGAAGACGGTAATTATTTCTGGGGAGATGATGGATATGCCAAAGTTTTTTTATTTGAGAATATTGAAGGATTATCATCTCCAACCAACCTCAATGTTCCTTTACAATCTGTAACTTCTATTTCATTTAAAAGTACCATTGATATTCCGCTTAGAGAAGAGCTATACGAGAACAATCCTTTAAATGAAGAAGAATTAGAAGAACTAATTTATGGAACAATAGAAGAGAATGAAAAAGAATACAACTATATGTTTGGATATCCATTTTTTTCAACATTGGCATACAATCCTATCCCCGATAAAAATTGGATTCCTTTTTTAACACTTTCTTCAATAGATAATTTAGATTGGAATTGGCATGATGGAGACTATTTAATGTTATTTATTGAAGAAGAAAAACTTCAGCAAGGTGATTTTTCTTATATTAAATCGGATGCTGGCTAATTATAAAAATTAGTTTTTCCACAAATAAAGCAACATGAATAATCTTAAACAAATAATTGATTTTATTAAGGAAGAAACTGGAAATAATCAAATTTCTAAAGATTCAGATATCTGTGATGGGATTGGAATTTATGGTGATGATTTTCATGAATTAATCGATGCTTATGCGAAAAAATTCAATGTTGACATGACTAATTACCTATGGTATTTTCATGCTGAAGAAGAAGGGTATAATATTGGTGGATTATTTTTTGACCCTCCATACAAACGCGTTAAAAGAATCCCTATTACACCTCAAATGTTAACCGATTTTTCTATGAGTGGAAAATGGTCATTGAATTACCCAAAACATTCTATTCCGAACAAAAGAATAGACCTTATTATCAATCGTTTCTTTTTCTTTTTAGCTATTTTATTTCTAGCAATATGGGCATTTACTAAACTTTAAATATTCTATGAAAAAATTAATTATAGCCTTCTTTTTGATATCCTGTAGCTGTTCTTCTGTAAAAAATAAATACAGAAAATATGATATAGAAAAAGGAATATTAACTTATTCTATTCATCATTATTTTAAAGATAGTATACTCCAAAAAATATATTTTACCAATTACGGAGCTACTGAATACATAGAACCACTAAGAAAAGATAATTCTTCAATTTTACCTATACTAAAAAATGAAAAATCCGAATATATCTTTGTGTCAGATTCTATGGTTATTTCTTCGAATAGAGGTTTTGATTATATATATGAAAAACTGGTTACTAATACTAGTTCTGAGCTATTCAACAACACTTTAAATATCACCCATAAAAAGGATACTGTTGTTAATAATAAAAAATGTGATTTCATCCATTTTCAAATATCTAAAACCGGACAATCTGGAAAAGCTATATTATGGAAAGGAATTCCTATTTGGGTAATCTCCCAAGTCGAGAAAGGACTTTTTGAAAAAGTTAATTTAATATCTATAGATTTAGAAAGTGATATTCCCATGCAAAAAAGAAAATTAATGCCATATGTGGATTCTGAATAAAAAACTACTGTATTTACTGCTTTTGATTTCTTGTACCATTCAAGCACAAGACATTTTATTTGTTGGTAATAGTTTAACCTATTATAACAACATGCCAAAAATTTTGGAACTTCTAGCTGAAGAAAACGGAGTTCAAATACAAACAACCAGCTTATGTTTTCCTAATTATGCTATTATTGACCATTTAGACAGTGGAAAACTTCAACACCTATTAAAAAAGCAATCTTTTGATTATGTAATTGTTCAACAAGGACCTTCCTCACAAGCACAAGGAAAACAAATGCTATTTGCCGATGGAGCCAAAGTAAAAGCCCTTTGTAAGCAATATAAAGCACAGCTTGGATATTATATGGTATGGCCTTCCCTTCAATATTATTATACTTTTGACAAGGTGATTAAAAATCATACTCTAGCCGCGCAAAAAAATAAGGCACTACTTTTTCCTGTAGGAGTGGTTTGGAAAAAATACAATACCTATAAAAGTAAAACTTTGTTGTATGATTCTGATAATTTTCATCCTTCCAAAGCAGGAAGTTTTTTAGCAGCACTTACTATCTTTCATACATTATATCCTAAAAAAAACCTTTACCAATTACCTTATGAAAACTATTCAAATTGGGTAAACGATAAAGATTCTTTTCAGTTAATTGTAAAACTAGTTAGCGAACCTAAGTAATACGTTTACTTAAAAGTTTTTAATTCGTTCAAAAGTAATCTCATTAAAATCAGAAACTACTTTTTGTGCTAGTTCATAATTTTGTTCTTTTGAATGTGTGCTTTTATATCCTACACAATAAATTCCAGCATCATACGCTGCTCTGATTCCATTGGTTGAGTCTTCAATTACCAAACAGTTCTCTCTATTTTCTTCGGCTATCTCTGCTGCTCTAATAAATATTTCTGGATGTGGCTTTGAAGCCTTTAAATCTGCTCCACTAATTTTTCCCTTGAAATATGGGTTCAAATCAAATCGATCAAAAACACTATTTATGGTAAACATGGATGCCGAAGATGCCAATACCAAGGTTACTCCGTTATCATAATAATTTTTAATCAATTCAAAAACACCTGGAATTAGTTGTAGATCATTAGTATCAGCAAAAAAGAGCTCTTTAAAAAAAGCTCTCTTATAGGCAACCAATTCAGTTGGTGCCAATGATAAGTTAAATCGATCTACTAAGTCTTCACAAATTTGTATGGTAGATTGTCCTGTGTAAGAATTGTATAATTCGCTTGAAACGGTAATTGCTACTTTTTCAAACATTAAGTGATATGCTTTTTTATGAAGTGGTTCGGTGTCTACGATTACTCCGTCCATATCAAACAATACTGCTTTTAAAGCCATGATTTTAGTTTTGTGTTGTGGCCGATAAAAGTAGTTAATTGTTCTTTAACTTTTTTATTTTCCTTCACATTGTTCTAATACTTTTTCTGCTCTTGTAACATCAAATCTTGGATAAAACTTAATACTTATTTCTTCTTTATTTCCTAAGTCAATTGCTTTTTGAATATTCTTACAAAATGGCTTTGTCGACTGCCCGAAAAAACGTGCTGCTCCCATATCAGACTCTGCCTTACTCAATATTACACGTGGATTTTCAGGTGCTAATTCAAATGCTTTCTTGTATAAACTTGCATTCTTCATAGACATGGTCATTCCGTATTTCTGACCATCAAATGCCATATAAGCAACATTTAACAATGCTTGACGTATTAAAATTTCTGGATTGTTAGGAGACAATGAGCTTGCCATATCTAAAAACTCTTGAGCCTTGTTAAGTTTAGCTATCAATTTAGCCTCTTCTTTGATTTGAAAAGCTTCTAAAATTTCGATAGTAGCAGCGTAATACGGTGGTAACCAATTTTCTTTTTCTGCATTAGCTATTCGTTCAAACAATTGGCTTGCCTCTTTTGTTTTATTGGCTCCCCAAAGTTCAAATGCTTTGTTCATTCCTTTTTCATACTGTGTTTGCGCCGATACTTGTATTGCGAATACGAATACAATAAGTGTGATTATTTTTTTCATTTTAATTGATTTTAGACATTACAATTCCTTGAAAGCAATCTGTATGGTTTAGATTACCTAGTATGTTGTTCGAAAGTTCGAATCAACTAATTATAATGTTGAATGATTATATTAGATTAGTTTACATTAATTGATAACTCTACGTCTTTATCTACTAAAAACTTAGCGTCTTTATACTTTGGAGGTCCCATAAAACCTTTAGCGTCATTTGACATTCCGATAGGTTCCTTAGGGATTCCGAAAATTCGAGTGTCCATTTTTTTATTATCGTTCTCATCGTGAAAACATGAGATTGCATATTCTCCTTTTGGAATATTTTCAAATACAGCTTTGGCAGTCTTATTATTAACCTTTACAATGCTTCCTTTAAAGGTCTTTTTTAAAAACTCCCCCTCTTTATTATATAAAGCCACATATAAATCTCCTTTATCAGACTCCATACCTGAGAAATTCGCAGTTATTGTAAAAGTTTCTTGTGCTAGAGAGCTCAATACTCCTCCTATTATAAATATTCCTATTAAAAATAAATTCTTCATGTCTTTTGTTTTGATGATTCAAATATCTTGTATTATGTGAGTTTTTAATAATTAAAACTACTCAACTGTTATTTTTTCCTACTGAATTGTTAAGAGTTTGTCTATTTCTTTAAATACCACTTTCGTTTCTAACTTTATGGCATTTAAATGATCTTCTTCTGACTCAAAGAAAACCTTCGGTTCTTGTGCATTTGAATATACAATTTTGGATTGCTCAATTGGTATTGATTTATCAGCTTTTCCATGAATAATCAACTTTGGCACATTTATAATTTCTTTTATTTCTTCTTTTGATGGATACATTTTCCCTAAGGCCATATCAATATAAGTATGTGCTTCTTTAGGTGCGTATAACTTAGCTACATCTGCAAACGATGCAAAACCTCCATCTAAAATTAAGCCATTTATTTCTTTCTGATGTTTATTTGCGATATATGTTGCTATTTGACATCCTAAAGATGCTCCATATACTATTAGTTTAGTATTCTTAACAGCTGCCGTATTCTGTACTCTTTGAAAAAACATCTCAGCATCTTGCTTAACATTTACATGCGTTGGTTTTCCTGTTGATTTTCCATATCCTCTAAAATCAACCGCATAGACCTGATATCCGTTTTCTACCAAAGGTTTAATCATATACATATAGGTAGAGATATTTCCTCCTGCGCCATGAAAAAATAAAATCGTCGCCTTTATTTTCTTATTAGTTTGAAAAAATGTAGTATGAATCGTATCATTTTCAACAGCAATAAACTCTTCAGAATGCGGAATGTGTACTTCTTTCCATTCTTTCTTCGGAAAGTAAAACTTCTCATCAAATTGGGCATTTACAAATTGGCAAAACATGACCAAAACTAAAAGTATATATCTGTTTTTTGTTCTCATTTTTATTTCATTAAAATCGTTTATCAACTATTTATTTGAACTCCTATAAATTATTTAACTGATTGTCTTTTTTATTATCGCTAATCGTCCAAAAGAATCCTACAAAGAAAAACCTATCTGCAGCGGGCACTCTTGCTTGCCTATCAAACATTCCATTTGCATTAGGTGTATTTTTATAATTGTATCCAAATACATTTTGCGTTCCTAAAACATTGTTTACAGAAAAGTATAAGATCTTTTGTTGACTTAATAAATACGCCCAATTTAAACTTACCGAATTATAGTTTTTAGTTTGTTGGTTTAAGAAGCCATTAATATTCGGGTTTGTGTAACTTCTACCTGAGGCAAAATTGTAGCTAATTCCTATTTGACTTTTCCATTTGTCTACCCAATATTTCCCTACAACTGATAAATTATGTTTAGTAGCAAAGTTTGGTGTTGCTTGTACCGGATAATTTTTAAAATCTCTTTCTGTATCTAAGTAAGAATAAGATACCCAATAATCTAAACTCTTAATATTTTTACCATCTCTCCAAAACACATCAATTCCCTTAGCAAACCCACTTCCCAAATTGGTGAAATTTGTGGTAGGTAGCGGCATATTAGTATCATACTTCACTAAATCTTTATAATCTTTGTAATATCCTTCAATTCTAAATATTTGTTTGTTTTTTACATATTGATAATTTGCAATTAAATGTGAAGTATTTTCAGCTTCAAAATCTGAACTAAACTTTAAATATTCATTTCTTGGATTTTGGTAAAAGCGTCCGTATGCCAATGAAAACTGACTATTATCTCCAGATTTATAAGCTATAGATGCTCTTGGCGAAATTGTAAATTGCTTTAATAATTCTGAATTTTCTACACGTACCCCTACTTTAGTTGCTAACTTTTTTGAGAAGAAAATATCTGCTTCTGCAAAGCTTCCGAAGATATTATTATTAAAACCATAGTTTGCATTTCCATTGGTAGTGCTTCTATATTTTTCTTTAAAATTGGTTATAAAATACTCGGTACCAAAACTTAACTTAAATCGATTAGAGAAACGCTTACGTAGTTTAACTTTAAAATGGGCTGAATTTTCAGTGTCGGTAATTTGATCCTCAAAAATTCCAATATTGCTATTATCATTTGTAAAAGAAGCCCCTCCTGAAACTGTCCAATCATTTTCCAAACGATGTTTATATGAACCATTGAAATACAAGTTTCTATTTTTTAAAGCAAATTCAAATCCATTTTCATAGTTAATATCTTCTTGTATTAAATCAAAATTCGTGTAACTGTATGCTCCATATAATTTTAACATGGCATCATCATTCACTTTATAACGATATACCATTTCTCCACTAGAAGCTTCAAACGGTTTCTTCCATGTATTTCTATCTGGAAATAATTCTAAGTAAGGCTTTAAATTGATATAAGAAACATTTACACTTAATGAATTCTTCCCGAATATTTGTGTATTCCCCACGGCTCCTCCAACCGTCATAAAAGCCAAATCGGTTTTCTCTTGTGTAGGCTCGTCAATAGTATTTAACAATAATACACTTGATAATGCTTGTCCGTATTCTGCTGAGTATCCTCCAGTTGAAAAAGTGATTCCTTTAAATAAAAATGGTGAATATCTACCTCTTGTTGGTATGTTATTCGTTGTTGGTGAATATGGTGTAAACACACGAATTCCATCAATAAATATTTGTGTTTCTTCAGCACTCCCCCCTCTTACAAATAAACGTCCATCTTCTGCTACCGTAGAAGTACCTGGTAATGTTTGTAAAGCTCCAACAAAATCTCCCAAAGCACTTGCTGTAGTTACTACATCTAAGGGTTTCAAAGCTGTTACTTTTGCATTGTCTCCTGCTTCAAAAGTTCCTGCATTAATATTTACAGCATCTAAAGTATTTACATCTTCTCTTAGTTTTATATGTACATCATGTAATTGAGCGATGTTAGTAGTTGTTATAAATGTTTCAAAAGAAATAAATGATACTATTAATGTTTGATTTCCCTTTTCTGAAGTAGTAAACGAAAAACTTCCATCGGCATTTGTAGAAGTACCGTCATATGTTCCGTCTAAATATACATTTGCACCTTCTATCACATTTCCTTTAACATCGGTTACTTTACCCGATATGGTTGTTTGTGCCATTAAAAAGCTACAACTAAAAACGATTAAAATGTTTATTATTTTTTTCATTGTTTGGTTTATTTACACTGCAAAAGTGTTTTAGAAAAAGAAAAAATTCTAAAAGAAAGTTCTCAACTGTATTATTTATAGGATGAACTGTAGCAAAAGTATTTTTAAGTCTAATATTGCCTTTTACAAATCTTGCTTTTTAATTGACAAATCTTGCTAAATTACCTTAGTATGTTGTATTTTTACTTTAGTTATAAAGATTCACATGTCACACGATTTAAGCGATTATAGAAAGTCTTATGAAAAGGAAGAATTACTAGAAAGTAATTGTCCTGAGAACCCAATTGAATTGTTTAGAAATTGGTTTTTAACGGCCGATGCTTCTGAAATGGTTGAGGAGGCTAACGCTATGAATATTAGCACTATTGGTTTAGATGGATTTCCAAAAAACAGAATTGTTCTTCTTAAAAAATATACTTGGGAAGGATTTATTTTTTATACCAATTATCAATCAGAAAAGGGACGCGCGATTTTAAACAACAATCATGTTTGTTTGTCTTTCTTTTGGCCTGGATTAGAACGCCAAATCATTATTAAAGGAAAAGCGGAAAAAGTAGCTACTAATTTATCTGATGGTTACTTTGATTCTAGACCCGATGGAAGTAAATTAGGTGCTTGGGCTTCTAACCAAAGTGAAGTAGTTACCTCTAGAGATGAGCTAGATGATAGCTTAATTAAGTTCGAAAAAAAATTTGAAGGCCAAGAAATTCCAAGGCCTGAGCATTGGGGTGGATTTATTGTAAAACCAGTTTCTATAGAGTTTTGGCAAGGACGTCCAAATAGAATGCACGATAGGATAAGATACTGTATGGAAAAAGAATTTTCTTGGAAACTTGAACGTTTGGCTCCTTAATTTTATATTTACATATCGTTTTTAACTAAACAATGAAAACATTATACATAGTTCGTCACGCAAAGTCATCTTGGGCTTACGATAGCGTTAAAGACATTGATCGCCCTTTAAAAGAAAGAGGAATCAATGATGCGCATTTAATGTCTAAAATTTTAGCAAAAGAAATTAAAAAACCCGATGTTTTTGTATCTAGTAGTGCAAACAGAGCTTTGCATACAGCGGTCATTTTTTGTGAAAATTTTGGTTACCCATTATCAAACTTGCAAATTAAGCGTCAATTATATAGTTTTAGCGACGGATACCTAGTAAAAACTGTAAAAGCTTTAGATGATAGTTTTGATAGTGCTATTATTTTTAGTCATGACCATGGTATTAATACTTTTGTAAATAAGTTTGGAAGCAAACCTATTGCACACGTAACTACCTGTGGAGTAATTGGTATTCAGTTTGACGAAAAACATTGGAAAAATATCAAAAAAGGTACCACTACCTTAATTGAATTTCCTAAGTATCATAAATAAAAGATTCTCATTTTGAAAATAAAGAAGTACGGAGCTATAGACATAGGATCAAATGCTGTAAGATTATTAGTAGCAAATGTGGTTGAGGAAAAAGATAAAGAACCCAAATTTAAAAAATCTTCATTAGTTCGTGTTCCTATACGTTTAGGTGCAGATGCCTTTGTTGAAGGGCACATTACTGAAAATAACATTCACAGAATGATTGAAGCTATGAAAGCTTTTAAATTATTAATGAATGTTCATGGTGTAGAAAAATACAAAGCATGTGCTACTTCTGCCATGCGAGAAGCATCTAACGGACAAGAAGTTGTTGAACAAGTTTTAAAAGACACCGATATTGATATTGAAATTATTGATGGTAAAAAAGAGGCGGCTATTATCTCTTCTACAGATTTAAATCAACTAATTGAATCTGATGCAACTTATTTATATGTTGATGTTGGAGGTGGTAGTACAGAGTTTACCCTATTTTCTAATGGTAGAATAGTGAATTCTAAATCTTTTAAAATAGGTACTGTACGTTTAATCAATAACAAAAAATCGGAGAACAAAATCTTATTTAAAAAGGTACAAAAGTGGATTGAAGAGAACACCAAAGACTTTAAACGTATCTCGTTAATAGGTTCTGGAGGTAATATTAACAAGATCTTTAAAATGTCTGGAAGAGAAATGGGAAGACCTATTTCCTATATTTACCTAAATGCTCAATATCAATTCTTAAAGAAAATGACTTATAAAGAACGTATTTCTGAATTAAGTTTAAATCCAGATAGAGCCGATGTGATTGTTCCTGCAACAAAAATTTATCTTTCAGCAATGAAATGGAGTGGGGCAAGAAAGATATATGTTCCTAAAATAGGATTGTCTGACGGAATCATTAAAAGCCTATACTACAACAGGTTGCACTAAGCAAAAAACTCTTTTAAAACCCCTCCATTTTTTCTTGCTCTTGAATAAAATGTGACTTTTTATGCCCTTTAGTGTCATATTGAAGAAAGCTAAATAATCATTAATTAAATTTTATTCATTATGAAGAAACTATTATTAGGGGCATTAGTAGTTACAAGTGTATCTGCTTTTTCACAAGATTTACCACAAAATCCAGAACCAGGAAAATGTTACGTACGTTGCAAAACTCCTGAGGTATGGCAAAACCAAGATGTAACTATTGAAGTAGCACCTGCCTACAAAAAAATAGTTACACATCCTGCTGAATACAAAACAGTAACGGAAAGGGTAATGATTAAAGAAGCTGGACAACGTTTAGAAGTTGTACCTGCTGTTTGGGAAAACAAGGTTGTCACCTATACTGCGAAAGAAGATGCTAACAGGTTAAGAGTTGTAAAAGCTACATTTAGACCTGATGAAGAAACAATTGAAACAAAAGCTGCTTCGGCGCGTTGGGAAATGAGTGAAAAGGCTCCTGATTGTGAATCTAGCGATCCAAATGATTGTAGATATTGGTGTTATAAACCTACTCCTGCAACATTTGTAACTATTCCTATTACAAAGTTAAGCAGTGATGCAAATACTCAAAAAATTGCTGTACCAGGATTTGAAAAAACATATACAAAGAGAGTAATGGTTCAACCACCAACTACACGTTCTATTGAAATTCCTGCAGTATATAAAGAAATTAGAAAAACTGTATTAGTAAAAGATGCTTGGCAAGAAGAGATTACTGTTCCTGCGAAATATAAAACAGTTACTAAAGAAGTATTAATCAACAAAGGAGGATTAACTACTTGGAAAGAAGTTGAGTGTGAGTTATTAACTTACAACCCATTACCTATTAATTGGAATTTAGGTAGTGCTACGTTAACTTCAGCAGCAAAAAGATTAATCGATTCTAGATTATTACCTGTATTAAAAGATGGTGTACAAGTAGAGTTAGCTTCTCACACTGATTCTAGAGGTTCTAAAGCTTCGAACCTAGATTTATCAGAAAGAAGAGCACAATCTGTAGCAAACTACTTAATGTCTAAGGGGATTAATGCAAGTCAGTTAGTTGCTAAAGGTTATGGTGAGTCTAAATTAAAGAACAGATGTTCTGATGGTGTTACTTGTACTGAAGCTCAGCATAGAGTAAATAGAAGAACTGAATTTAGAGTAATTAACCAAAAATAATATTACCTAAATCTAACACAAATCAATCATAAAAAAACGCTGCAAATGCAGCGTTTTTTATTTTATATAGCTTTCAAAAAAGGGATAATAATATTCGGTTAAGATCAATCCTTTTTTAATTCCTAATACTTTTTGTTTGTGATTTAAAACAAGTATTGTTGGATAAGAAGATACTTTAAATTGCTTTACTAACTTCTTGTTACTTGCAAGTCTTTCTTTTTCAACCAAATCTTGATTCATCGGAATATCTGCTTCATACAACACAAAATGTTTTTTAGACAAGTTGATAAATTTTTCTGCACTAAACAATTCTTTATCTAATGTTTTACAAGGCCCACACCAATCAGACCCTTTAAAATACACCAACAAAGGTTTCTTTTCATTTTTGGCTTTCTTTAAAGCTTCTTTATAAGAAAGAGACCAAATATTTTTTTCTTCTAAAGCACCTTTTTCCTCTTGGGCATATAACATATTGGTCGCAAGTACAAAAAATGCGAGGAATACTACTTTTTTCATTGAATCATTGTTAGATGTTTTAAAAATAACAAAAATAATACCAAATAAAGTGACTCTTTATAGATATCCGTGTCATATGAAATGTAATTAGTTTTCAAATACTATTTATTTGATACATCTAACAATTTATCAAAAAGAAAACCTCGCTAATGCGAGGTTTTTTATTTAAATAGCTCTTTTTATTCTTATTTTTCTGAAGCGATGTATTCATCAACCTTTGCTTCTAAAACATTTAATGGTAATGGACCACTTGTTAATACCACATCATGGAATTTTCTAATATCGAACTTATCTGCTAATGCTTCTTTTGCTTTTTTACGTAGCTCTAATATTTTCAACATTCCAATTTTATATGCTGTAGCTTGACTTGGCATAACAATATGCCTTTCTACCATTTTTATCGCATCTAACTCAGCATTTGGTGTATTATCTGTATAATATTTAATTCCTTCTTCTCTTGTCCATTTTTTAGCGTGAATTCCAGTATCCACTACTAAACGACATGCTCTCCATAATTCCATTGCTAAACGACCAAAATCTGAATAAGGATCAGCATAGAATCCCATTTCTTTTGGAACATATTCAGAGTATAATCCCCATCCTTCAACATAGGCAGTATAGCGTCCGAATTTTCTAAACATTGGTACGTCTTTTAATTCTTGTGCAATTGCTATTTGCATATGGTGTCCTGGGATTCCTTCATGGTATGCCAACGCTTCCATTTGATAAGATGGCATGCTTGCCATATCATACATATTTGCATAGTAAGTTCCAGGTCTTGAACCGTCAATTGCTGGTTGTTGATAAAAAGCTTTTCCTGCTGATTTTTCTCTAAATGGTTCTACAGCCTTTACAATTAAAGCAGCTTTTGGCTTGGTTATAAACAGTTCATCCAAACGAGTTTTCATACTGTCTATCATATGAGTTGCTTTTGCCATGTATTCTTCTCTTCCTTCCTTAGAATCTTCAAAGTAAAATTGCTTATCATTTTTCATAAACTTGAAAAAGTCTTGTAATGTTCCTTCAAAACCAACCTTTTTCATAATGGCACGCATTTCATCATGAATTCTTGCTACTTCTTTTAATCCTATTTCATGAATTTGTGCTGCAGTTAAATCTGTAGTAGTTGTACGCTTCAATGCATTGTTAAAAAATGCCTCTCCTTCAGGTAATTTCCATGCTCCATCATCAGTAGTAGCCACTTTTTCCTGAGCTTCTAAAGTTTCTATTAAACTCGTATAAGCAGGTAAAACCGATGCTAACAATGCTTCTTTAGCTCTATTTATCAAAGATTCTTTTTCTGAATCTTCCATTTCTAATTTTTCAACTTTTGATGTAAAGTCTTTTAATAAAGTACTTTGAGCATTCGATTTATCAAAAGGTACTCCTTTAATAATGTTTCTACTATCGTCTAATACTTTAGCAAATACAAACTTTGGAGGCATAATACCCTTTTCTTGTCTCAATTTTAAATTGTTAACCAATTGATCAAACAACGGTTTCAAGTTTTGTAAACGTGCAATATAATTTTCTGCATCCTTCACATTGGAAACCTGATGCATGTTTATTAAAAATGCAGGAATCTCAGCGTGCATTCCGTGCATTTGATTTACAGGATAGTTATGAAAACGATATTTAAAATCTTCGATTGTATTTTCTAATTGCTGCTTAAATAAATCGTAGCTTAATTTCGTATCTGCATTTAAAGCTTTTACATTCACCGAGTCTTTTAACCACTGTAAAGATTGCTCGGTTAAGGCCAACTCTTTTTTAACAAACTCATCAGATATATCATTCCATTTATCAGCATCCTTTTTAATACCAATATAGGTTTGGTACATTGGATGTCTATTTAAATTCTCTTGGAACTGAGTATCAAAATAAGCGTTTAATTTTTTCGATTCTTGCAATATTGCTTCTTCAGAAATTACTTCCTTGCTTTCTTGTTGCTTACAAGAAGTAAAGAAAGGGGCTACTAAAAGAATAGCAATCGTTATTTTATAAAGTTTCATTGGGTAATAATTTAAAACTGAAAGGTACAGAATTTAGTTCATACTATTTTTTAATTAACATATATGACTTTACATTGTCTTGTTTACTATAAATTCAAAACAAAAAAGATGAACCGTAGCTCATCTTTTTGCTTGTTTTAGTTATTAATTAATTCTTCTCACTCACTCTTACTCAACCACACGATACAATCGAGCGGGAGCGAGGTGAATAAAACTTTAAATTTACTTTTTTCCCTTTATATATTTCAGATAATATAATCCTTGTAAATTATCAGTTCTATAAACATCAAAATCACTTTTTTCTTTACTCCATATCAGTTTATCTCCAATATAAAGTTCTCCTGTCTCGAGAAATCCTATATTATAATTTACTTTTTTAAAATTAAAAGTATATTGTTGACCTACTTTAATATTGACTGCATTCTCATTCTTACAATTCTTTCTATTTGTCTTCCGATTTACTTTATCAACCCATAGTAGATACTTCTTTCCCTTTTCATTAGAACAACTTATCAAATGATGTTTCCCTATATTATCAATACTTTCAATCTTTAAAACTTCAATATCCTGATTGCTTTTATCCTGTCCATAAATATTGGCCACAAAAAACAAAAGCAGTATTAAAACTATTTTTTTCATTTATCTTATTTTTCTTTCCTATTTTCTTTGTCTTTACAGTAAATAACTCTCTACTTTTTCCTGCTCTATTAGTTATAATACGAGTTAATTTTTTTCCATTCCAAGAAACTGACGACTGTATAATTGCCCTAGCCAATCAAAGGATGCAATCTTTCGGGAGGAGATCAACACATAACATTTACTCTAAGATGTCATTTTACAAATAAACAAAAAACCGAAACTAAATCAGTTTCGGTTTTTTGTTTTATGCTTCTCCAGTAGTTCCACCAAAATTCATAGGAATTGGAGGTTGTTCATAGTCTTTAATTTCTCCATGTGCTTGCTCAAACTTTCTTACATTGTCTGCCAATGCTTTCGATAAACGTTTCGCATGCTGTGGTGTTAAAATTATTCTAGATTTTACTTTTGCCTTTGGAACTCCAGGCATAATATTTATAAAATCAACAATAAATTCAGATACCGAATGATTTATAATCGCAAGATTACTGTAAGTTCCTTCTGCAATTTCTTGGTCTAATTCAATATTTAATTGTGGTTCTTTTTTTTCGTCCATTTACAATAAGTTTTAAAAAAGAAAGACCTCTAAAATTTAGAGGTCTTTTCTAATTGAAATTATAAACTGTTTTCAATTTCGTCTTTCGGTCCTACAATTAATTTATCGTAAGATCTCATTCCTGTACCTGCAGGTATACGCTTACCTACAATTACATTTTCTTTTAATCCTTCTAAAGTATCTACCTTACCATTTACGGCAGCTTCATTTAATACTTTAGTAGTTTCCTGGAACGACGCAGCTGAGATAAACGACTTCGTTTGTAATGAAGCTCTTGTAATACCTTGTAATACCTGTTCAGCTGTTGCTGGTTGTGCATCACGAGCGATTACTAAGTTCTTATCTGCTCTACGTAAAATTGAATTTTCGTCTCTTAAATCACGAGCAGATATCATTTGTCCTGCTCTTAAGTTTTCAGAGTCTCCTGCATCTTCAACAACTTTCATTCCGAACATTGCGTCATTTTGCTCAATAAAGTCATTCTTATGAACTAATTGATTCTCTAAGAATAAAGTATCTCCAGAATCAATAATTCTAACTTTACGCATCATTTGACGAACAACAACTTCGAAGTGCTTGTCGTTAATTTTTACCCCTTGTAAACGATATACTTCTTGAATTTCATTTACTAAGTACTCTTGTACTGCAGAAGGTCCTTTAATATTTAAGATATCAACTGGAGTAATTGCTCCATCAGATAAAGGCATACCTGCTTTGATAAAGTCATTCTCTTGAACTAAAATCTGGTTAGATAATTTGATTAAGTACTTATTAACCTCTCCAGTTTTTGATTCTATAATAATCTCACGATTACCACGCTTTATCTTACCAAAAGATACAACACCATCTGTCTTAGCAACTACTGCTGGGTTAGAAGGGTTACGTGCTTCAAACAATTCTGTTACACGAGGTAAACCTCCTGTGATATCCCCTGCTTTACCAGATTTTCTAGGAATCTTAACTAATGTATGACCAGATTCTACTTTGTCTCCATCACTTACCATTAAATGAGCACCTACTGGTAAACTGTATGAACGTAAAGCATTTCCATCTGCATCTTCAATAATTAAAGAAGGAATAATCTTCTTATTCTTAGAATCTGTAATTACTTTCTCTTGGAATCCAGTTTGTTCATCAATTTCAACAGAGAAGTTAATTCCTTGCTCTAAATTGTCAAACTTCACTTTTCCTGAGAACTCAGAAACGATAACTCCGTTAAATGGATCCCACTGACATACAGCTTCTCCTTTCTTAATTTCTTTACGTTCTTTATCGAAAATAATAGATCCGTAAGGAATATTGTTTGTACTTAACGTAATATCTGTTTTCTTATCTAAAATCTTAATTTCAGCTGTACGAGAAATAACGATTTCAACTTCTTCTCCGTTACTATCTTTTCCTTTTACAGTACGTAAATCATCAATAACAACTTTACCGTCAAACTTCGCTATTAATTTATTCTCTTCTGAAATGTTTCCTGCTACCCCTCCTACGTGGAATGTACGTAATGTTAACTGCGTACCTGGCTCTCCAATAGACTGTGCAGCAATCACACCAACAGCTTCTCCGATTTGAACTTTCTTAGCATTCGACATACTTTGTCCGTAACACTTCGCACAAATTCCGCGCTTAGCCTCACATGTTAATGCTGAACGAACTTCTACTCTATCTAATCCTGAAGCTTCAATTACATCTGCTAATTTTGGTGTAATTAACTCTCCTGCTCCTACTAATAATTCATCCGTAGTTGGGTGATATACATCATATAATGCAGAACGTCCTGAAATTCTTTCGCTTAATGGCTCAACGATTTCATCGTTCTTCTTTAATGGTCTTACTTCTAAACCTCTTAATGTACCACAATCTTCTTCGTTTACGATAACATCTTGAGATACATCTACTAAACGACGAGTTAAGTAACCCGCATCCGCCGTTTTTAAAGCTGTATCGGCAAGTCCTTTACGAGCACCGTGCGTAGAGATAAAATATTCTAAAATTGATAACCCTTCTTTAAAGTTAGAAAGAATCGGGTTTTCAATAATTTCTCCACCTCCTGCAGTAGATTTTTTAGGTTTTGCCATTAATCCACGCATACCAGTTAACTGACGAATCTGTTCCTTAGATCCACGAGCCCCAGAATCTAACATCATAAATACCGAGTTAAATCCTTGCTGGTCTTCACGTAAACGTTTCATTGATAATTCAGTTAATCTATTGTTGGTAGATCCCCAAACATCAATTACCTGGTTATAACGCTCTTTTTGCGTTAACATACCCATGTTATAGTTCATAACGATTCCATCCACTTCTTTGTTAGCTTCAGCAATCATTGTATGCTTTTCTTCTGGAATAATGATATCTCCTAATGAGAATGATAATCCTCCTTGGAATGCAAACTTATACCCCATTCCTTTGATAGCATCTAAAAATCTACCTACAGATGGAATGTCAGTTACTTTTAAGATACCTCCAATAATTCCTCTTAACGACTTCTTTGTTAATACCTCATTGATATACCCTGCTTCTTCCGGTACTACTTCGTTGAATAATACTCTACCTACAGTAGTTGGTATAATCTTAGTTACTAACTCTTTATTTTCGTTTAAGTCTTGAGTTCTTACTTTAATTCCTGCATTTAAGTCTACTCTCTCTTCATTGTAAGCAATTGTTACTTCTTCTGGTGAATAGAAAGTTAACCCTTCTCCTTTAATTGGCACTTCTGGTGTAGACTTACGCTCTTTTGTCATATAGTATAAACCTAATACCATATCCTGAGATGGTACCGTAATAGGAGCACCGTTTGCAGGGTTTAAGATATTATGCGAAGCTAACATTAATAACTGCGCTTCTAAGATAGCCTCTGGTCCTAATGGTAAGTGAACCGCCATTTGATCCCCATCGAAATCGGCGTTAAATGCCGTACATACTAATGGGTGTAAACGAATCGCTTTTCCTTCAATTAATTTAGGTTGGAATGCTTGAATACCTAAACGGTGTAAGGTAGGGGCACGGTTTAATAACACCGGGTGTCCTTTAATTACATTTTCTAAGATATCCCAAACAACAGGCTCTTTTCTATCTATAATTTTCTTTGCAGATTTTACTGTCTTAACAATACCTCTTTCGATTAACTTACGAATTACGAAAGGCTTGTATAATTCAGCTGCCATATCTTTTGGCAATCCACATTCATATAACTTTAATTCAGGTCCAACAACAATTACCGAACGTGCAGAATAATCAACACGCTTACCTAATAAGTTCTGACGGAAACGTCCTTGCTTACCTTTTAAACTATCAGATAAAGATTTTAATGGTCTGTTAGATTCCGTTTTTACTGCTGAAGCTTTACGTGTGTTATCGAATAATGAATCTACAGATTCTTGTAACATACGCTTCTCGTTACGTAAAATTACCTCAGGAGCTTTAATCTCCATTAAACGCTTTAAACGGTTGTTACGGATAATAACACGACGGTATAAATCATTTAAATCAGAAGTAGCAAAACGACCACCATCTAATGGTACTAATGGACGTAATTCTGGTGGAATTACCGGAACTACTCTCATTATCATCCATTCAGGTTTGTTCTCTCTATTCTTTTGAGAATCTCTAAATGCTTCAACAACATTTAAACGCTTTAATGCTTCGTTTTTACGTTGTTTAGAAGTTTCAGTATTTGCTTTATGACGTAATTGATAAGATAATTCATCTAAATCAATACGAGCTAATAACTCCTCTAAACACTCAGCTCCCATCTTAGCGATAAACTTATTTGGATCAGAATCGTCTAAATATTGGTTATCTTGTGGAAGTTCATCTGCAATGTCTAAGTATTCTTCTTCAGTTAAGAAATCCATTCTTTGTAATGGTTCTCCTTCTGCATTTTTAGCAATACCTGGTTGAATTACTACGTAACGCTCGTAGTAAATAATCATATCTAACTTCTTAGATGGTAACCCTAATAAGTATCCCATCTTGTTTGGTAAAGATCTGAAATACCAAATATGAGCAACTGGTACTACTAAATTAATATGACCTACTCTATCTCTACGTACCTTTTTCTCAGTAACTTCAACACCACATCGGTCACAAACGATCCCTTTATAACGGATACGCTTATATTTACCACACGCACATTCATAATCCTTTACAGGACCAAAGATACGCTCACAGAATAATCCGTCACGTTCTGGTTTATGTGTACGATAGTTAATTGTTTCTGGTTTTAAAACCTCTCCTTTTGAAGCTTCTAAAATTGCCTCTGGAGAAGATAAACCAATTGTAATTTTGTTAAACTTCTTAACAGTGTATTTTTCGTTTTTTCTTGCCATGATAATGGATTCGAATTATAATTGAAAATAGCCTTTAAAAGACTGCTATTGAAAAAATGATTTGCCTCAGAGTCTAAACTCTGAGACATTTCACTGTGCTTATTCTTCTAATCTAACGTCTAATCCTAAACCTTTCAGTTCGTGCATTAATACGTTAAATGATTCTGGTAAACCTGGTTCTGGCATTGCCTCTCCTTTAACGATAGACTCGTAAGTTTTAGCTCTACCTAATACGTCATCGGACTTAACAGTTAAGATTTCTCTTAAGATACTTGATGCACCATATGCTTCAAGTGCCCATACCTCCATTTCTCCGAAACGCTGACCTCCAAACTGTGCTTTACCTCCTAATGGCTGTTGTGTAATTAACGAGTAAGGACCAATAGAACGCGCGTGCATCTTATCTTCAATCATGTGTCCTAACTTAATCATATAAATTACCCCTACAGTTGCAGGTTGATCAAAACGCTTACCAGTTCCTCCATCATATAAATATGTATGACCATATCTTGGAATTCCAGCCTCATCTGTTAATGCATTAATCTCATCGATATTTGCACCATCAAAAATTGGAGTCGCATACTTCTGATCTAATTTTTGACCTGCCCATCCAAGAACAGTTTCATAAATCTGACCAATGTTCATACGAGAAGGTACCCCTAATGGATTTAATACAATATCTACTGGTGTACCATCTTCTAAGAATGGCATATCTTCTGCACGTACTATCTTGGCAACAATACCTTTGTTTCCGTGACGACCTGCCATCTTATCTCCTACTTTTAATTTACGCTTTTTAGCAATGTAAATCTTAGCAAGCTTTAAAATTCCAGCTGGTAATTCATCACCTACAGATATAGTAAATTTCTCACGACGTAACATACCTTGTAAGTCATTTACTTTAATCTTATAGTTGTGAATTAATTCACCAACCATTTTATTTAATTCTTTATCTGTTGTCCAATTTCCACTTAAGTGTGTATAATCATCGACAGAATTTAACATCTTCTGAGTAAACTTCTTACCTTTTGGTAATACTTCTTCTCCTAAGTCGTTAAAAATTCCTTGAGAAGTTTTTCCGTTTACTAAGAAGAATAACTTTTCGATTAAACGGTCTTTTAAACCTTCAAATCTAGAAGTGTAAGATGCTTCTAAAGTAGCAATAGCTTCTTTATCTCTAGCTCTCTTATTCTTATCCTTTACAGCACGTCTAAATAACTTCTTATCTATTACTACCCCTCTTAATGATGGTGAAGCTTTTAATGATGCATCTTTTACATCACCTGCTTTATCACCAAAGATAGCACGTAATAATTTTTCTTCTGGAGTTGGATCAGATTCTCCTTTTGGTGTAATCTTACCAATTAAGATATCACCAGGCTTCACCTCTGCTCCAATACGAATCATTCCATTTTCATCTAAGTCTTTTGTAGCCTCTTCTGATACATTTGGAATATCATTCGTTAACTCTTCAGCACCTAATTTTGTATCACGAACATCTAATGAATACTCGTCAATGTGAATAGATGTGAAAATATCTTCTCTTACAACTCTTTCAGAAATTACAATCGCATCCTCGAAGTTATACCCTTTCCAAGGCATAAAGGCTACTTTCATATTTCTTCCTAAAGCTAATTCTCCTTTTTGTGTAGCATATCCTTCACAAAGTACTTGTCCTTCTTCAACTCTATCACCAACTCTTACAATTGGTTTTAAGTTAATGTTAGTACCTTGGTTAGTCTTTCTAAACTTAATTAAGTCATACGATTTCTCATCAGTATCAAAGCTTACTAAACGCTCATCATCAGTTCTATCGTACTTAATTGTAATTTTATTAGCATCAACGTATTCTACTACTCCAGCTCCTTCTGCATTTATTAAAATACGAGAATCTTTAGCTACTCTACGCTCTAATCCAGTTCCAACAATCGGTGATTCAGGTCTTAATAATGGCACTGCCTGACGCATCATGTTAGATCCCATTAACGCACGGTTTGCATCATCATGTTCTAAGAACGGAATTAATGATGCAGAAATAGAAGCGATTTGGTTAGGAGCAACGTCCATATAGTTAATTGCTTCAGGAGTTTCCACAGGGAAATCACCTTCTTCACGAGCAATTACTCTATCTGTTCCAAAACTTCCATCTTCGTTGATAGGTAAGTTAGATTGCGCAATCTTCATTCCTTCTTCCTCTTCAGCAGATAAATAGATAGGCTCTTCTGGTGCAACTACTCCGTTATCTACCTTCTTATATGGAGTTTCAATGAATCCCATATTATTTACCTTAGCGAAAACCGCTAAAGATGAGATAAGACCAATGTTCGGTCCTTCAGGTGTTTCAATAGGACATAAACGACCATAGTGTGTATAGTGAACGTCACGAACCTCGAAACCTGCTCTTTCTCTTGATAAACCTCCAGGTCCTAATGCCGATAAACGACGCTTATGAGTAATCTCTGCTAATGGGTTTGTTTGATCCATGAACTGAGATAACTGGTTGGTACCAAAGAATGAATTAATTACAGAAGATAAGGTCTTAGCGTTAATTAAGTCAATCGGTGTAAATACTTCGTTGTCACGAACATTCATTCTTTCACGAATGGTACGTGCCATACGAGCTAAACCAACTCCAAACTGACCTGCTAATTGCTCACCTACAGTTCTAACACGACGGTTAGATAAGTGATCGATATCATCTACTTCAGCCTTTGAATTGATTAACTCAATTAAGTACTTTATAATAGTAATGATATCGTTTTTAGTTAATACCTTTTGATCTAAATCTTCATTTAGATTCAATTTAGTATTCATTCTAAAACGTCCTACTTCTCCTAAACTATAACGTTGCTCTGAGAAGAATAACTTCTCGATGATACCACGTGCAGTTTCCTCATCTGGCGGTTCAGCATTACGTAATTGTCTATATACATGCTCTACTGCCTCCTTTTCAGAGTTTGTAGGATCTTTTTGTAATGTATTATGGATGATAGCATAATCTGCTTGTAAGTTATCTTCTTTATGCAATAAGATAGTCTTAGCGCCAGCTTCGATTATTTCATCAATATGTTCTTTATCTAAAATAGTATCACGGTCGAAGATGATTTCGTTACGCTCAATAGAAACTACTTCTCCTGTATCCTCATCTACGAAATCTTCGTGCCACGTCTTTAATACTCTTGCAGCTAATTTTCGCCCTAATACCTTTTTTAATCCAGCTTTTGAAACTTTAATTTCTTCTGCTAAATCAAAAATTTCTAAAATATCTTTATCTCTTTCAAAACCTATGGCTCTGAATAACGTTGTTACTGGTAATTTTTTCTTTCTATCAATATAGGCATACATTACCTGATTGATATCGGTAGCAAATTCAATCCATGAACCTTTAAAAGGAATTACTCTTGCAGAGTATAACTTGGTTCCGTTAGCGTGGAATGATTGCCCGAAGAATACACCTGGTGAACGGTGTAATTGAGATACAACAACTCTTTCTGCTCCATTAATAATGAAGGTACCAGAGTTTGTCATATATGGAATTGTACCTAAGTATACATCTTGAACAATTGTTTCGAAATCTTCGTGTTCAGGATCGGTACAGTATAATTTTAAACGAGCTTTTAAAGGTACACTATACGTTAACCCACGCTCGATACATTCTTGGATGCTATATCTAGGTGGATCTACAAAATAGTCTAAAAACTCTAATACAAATTGGTTACGTGTATCGGTAATTGGAAAGTTATCCATAAAGGTTTTATACAACCCTTCTTCACCTCGCTCTTCCGCTTTTGTTTGTAACTGGAAAAAGTCTTGGAAAGATTTCACCTGAATATCTAAGAAATCAGGATAATCAGCTCCTAAACGAGAAGATGCAAAGTTAATTCTTTCAGTAGTGTTTATCGTTGCCAAAAGAGATACTATTTTTAAATTAAAAATATTTTTTTTGAAACCTACAGGTTCAATATTGCAATTTTAATTGCTATTACTGATTAAAAATCAGTGCCTTATAATCGATTTACAGTTTCTTTGTAAGATACTATAAAATAACGAACGAATATATACACAAAATGGTTTAGGCCTAGAAACCTAAGTTTCTAATACCTAAACCTTTATTGTTTTTTCCCGATGTTAAACTCGGGATAGTGAGCTTACTTTAATTCTACTTCTGCTCCAGCCTCTTCTAAAGACTTCTTTAATCCTTCAGCTTCATCTTTAGACACAGCCTCTTTTACTGGTGCTGGTGCGCTATCAACGATTGCTTTAGCTTCTTTTAATCCTAATCCAGTTAATTCTTTAACTAACTTTACAACTGCTAATTTAGATCCTCCAGCTGCTTTTAAGATTACGTCGAATTCAGTCTTTTCTTCAGCTGCATCACCACCACCTGCTGCTGGTCCTGCTACTGCTACAGCTGCTGCTGCAGGCTCAATTCCATACTCATCTTTTAAAATATCTGCTAATTCATTAACTTCTTTTACTGTTAAGTTAACTAATTGTTCTGCGAAATCTTTTAAATCTGCCATTTTGATTTGTTTTTAAAAATTTTTATTATTTAGTTTATTAGTGCGCTTAATTATTTTTCCGATAAGGTCTTTAAGATACCTGATAACTTACCTCCACCTGATTGAAGAGCTGAAACAACATTCTTCGCAGGAGATTGTAATAATGTAATGATATCTCCAATAAGTTCTTCACGAGACTTGATGTTAACAAGAGCGTCTAATTGGTCATCCCCAACATAAACTGCCTCCTCTACATAAGCTCCTTTTAATAAAGGCTTATCAGACTTCTTACGGAATTCTTTAATTACTTTAGCAGGAGCATTTCCAGCCTCAGCAATCATTAATGATGTGTTACCTTTTAATACTTCTGGTAACTCACCAAAATCTTTATCAGAAGCTTCCATTGCTTTCTCTAACAATGTATTCTTCACAACAGCCAATTGTACGTTTGCTTTAAAACAAGCTCTACGTAAGTTAGATGTAGTTGTAGCATCTAACCCAGAAATATCTGCTAAATAGATAGTATTAGTATCTGCTAATTGTGCTGTTAAATCTTGAATTACTTGTGATTTTTCTTCTCTAGTCATAATTGAAAAGTTTTAACTGCCTTACGATACAGATTTTACATCTACTGGTACAGAAGGACTCATAGTTGAAGACATGAAAATACTCTTAATATAAGTTCCTTTTGCAGCCGTTGGCTTTAATTTAATAAGTGTTTGAACTAACTCGTTTGCGTTTTCAGCAATCTTATCAGCGTCGAAAGATGCTTTACCAATAGCAGCGTGAACGATACCAGTTTTATCAACTTTAAAGTCAATCTTACCAGCTTTTACTTCAGTTACTGCCTTAGCAACGTCCATAGTTACCGTACCTGTCTTTGGGTTTGGCATTAAACCACGAGGACCTAATACACGTCCTAAAGGACCTAATTTACCCATTACAGATGGCATAGTAATAATAACGTCTACATCTGTCCAACCTCCTTTAATTTTCTGAAGGTATTCATCTAATCCAACATAATCCGCACCAGCTTCTTTAGCTTCTGCTTCTTTATCTGGAGTAACTAATGCTAAAACTTTTACATCTTTACCAGTTCCGTGAGGTAATGTTACAACTCCACGTACCATTTGATTTGCTTTACGAGGATCTACTCCTAAACGTACTGCTAAATCTACAGATGCATCAAATTTTACATTTGTAATTTCTTTTACTAAAGCTGATGCTTCACTTAAATCGTAAACCTTAGAGCTATCAATTTTAGCACGAGCTTCTTTTTGTTTTTTAGTCAATCTTGCCATGTTCTAAATTGCTTTTAAGTTTACTCTGCAGGAGCATCACCTGTTACTGTTAATCCCATAGAGCGAGCTGTACCAGCGATCATTCTCATTGCAGACTCCACTTTGAAGGCATTCATATCTACCATCTTGTCTTCTGCAATTCCACGAATTTGATCCCAAGTAACGCTTGCTACTTTCTTTCTGTTTGGTTCTCCAGAACCTTTCTTAATTTTGGCCGCTTCTAGTAATTGTACTGCAGCTGGTGGTGTTTTTACAACAAACTCGAAAGATTTGTCTGTATAAACGGTAATAACAACTGGTAAAACTTTACCTTGTTTGTCCTGTGTACGAGCATTAAACTGCTTACAGAACTCCATGATGTTAACACCGGCAGCACCTAAAGCGGGTCCAACTGGTGGCGACGGATTCGCAGCACCTCCCCTAACTTGTAGTTTAACTAATTTACTTACTTCTTTTGCCATTGTTTAAAATTTAATAACGTGTTTAAAATTGGAAGCTAAAAACACATTTCTATGGTGTAACAATTAAATTTTCTCTACTTGCATGTAGTTTAACTCTAAAGGTGTCTTTCTTCCAAAAATCTTTACCATTACCTCTAGCTTACGTTTTTCTTCATTTACCTTCTCTATAATACCATCAAATCCATTGAATGGCCCGTCGATTACTTTAATAGTTTCTCCAACTGAGTAAGGTATTACTACATTTTCATCTTTTACAGAAAGCTCATCTACTTTACCTAACATTCGATTTACTTCTGCTTTACGCATTGGTACAGGATCTCCTCCTTTTGTTTCACCTAAAAAACCAATAACTCCTGTTACTGCTTTTATTACGTGAGGAACCTCTCCAGCTAAATTAGCTTCCACCATTACGTAACCTGGAAAATAAACACGTTCTCTGTTTATTTTTTTTCCGTTTCTAATTTGAATAACTTTTTCGGTTGGAACAATCACTTGATTCACAAAGTCCGACAAACCATGACGTGCAATTTCTGTCTCGATATAAGTCTTCACCTTATTCTCTTGACCTCCGATTGCTCTTACTACATACCACTTCATTACCGAATCAGCCATCATTAAAACATTTTAAAGAAGTTATCTAATCCAGTTTGAAAAACTTTATCTATAGCCGCAACTGCTAATGCAAAAATAATTGTAAATGCAGCTACCACTACTGTAGACTTTTGCGCCTCTTCACGAGATATCCAAGTCATATTAGTGTTTAATTCTTCAAAAGAATCCTTGATATATTGTATAAAGTTATTCATGTTCTTATCCTTTTAACGAGTTGCAGTAAAAACAACTACAACTCGCTTTATTTGCACGGGTTGAGAGACTCGAACTCCCGACACCTGGTTTTGGAGACCAGTGCTCTACCAACTGAGCTAAACCCGTATTTCATTTGAAAGGAGTCTCTCTTTTAAAGAGACTCCTTATAATTTATATTAAACTATAATTAGTCTAAAATTTCAGTTACCTGACCAGCTCCTACTGTTCTACCTCCTTCACGGATAGCGAACTGTAAACCAACGTTTAATGCGATTGGTTGGATTAAGTCAACAGTGATTGTTAAGTTATCACCAGGCATTACCATTTCAACACCATCAGGTAAACCAATGTTACCAGTTACGTCAGTTGTACGTACGTAGAACTGTGGACGGTAGTTATTGTGGAATGGAGTGTGACGTCCACCTTCTTCTTTCTTTAAGATATATACCTCAGCTTTAAACTTAGCGTGTGGAGTAATAGAACCTGGCTTACAGATTACCATTCCTCTCTTGATATCAGTCTTGTCAATACCTCTTAATAAGATACCAGCGTTATCTCCAGCTTCTCCTCTATCTAAGATTTGACGGAACATTTCAATACCAGTTACAGTAGAAGTTAACTTCTCCTCACCCATACCGATGATCTCTACAGGATCTCCAGAGTTGATGATACCAGTTTCGATACGTCCAGTTGCTACAGTACCACGACCAGTAATAGAGAATACATCCTCGATTGGCATTAAGAAATCCTTTTCAGTATCTCTTGGTGGCTCTTCAATCCAAGTATCAACAGCTTCCATTAATTCTAAAACTGTATCTACCCACTTTTGCTCTCCGTTTAAAGCACCTAAAGCAGAACCCATTACTACAGGACCATTATCTCCATCATACTCATAGAAAGATAATAAATCTCTAACTTCCATTTCTACTAACTCTAATAACTCCTCATCGTCAACCATATCAACTTTGTTTAAGAAAACAACGATACGTGGAATTCCAACCTGACGACCTAATAAGATGTGCTCACGAGTTTGAGGCATTGGACCATCTGTAGCAGCTACTACTAAGATAGCACCATCCATTTGCGCAGCTCCAGTTACCATGTTCTTTACGTAATCCGCGTGACCAGGACAGTCAACGTGTGCGTAGTGACGGTTAGCTGTTGCGTACTCTACGTGAGAAGAGTTAATTGTAATACCTCTCTCCTTTTCTTCAGGAGCGTTATCAATTTGATCGAAATCTCTTTGCTCAGAATATCCTGCGTCAGCTAATACTTTAGTAATAGCAGCAGTTAATGTAGTCTTACCGTGATCTACGTGACCGATAGTACCAACGTTTAAGTGTGGCTTCGAACGATCATAAGTTGCTTTTGCCATGATTATTAATTTTAATTCTTAGTTAAATATATTTAGTGTTACTTTAAAACTCGTTGTTTAACAAACTCTAAAAATAGAGCCAACAACGGGATTTGAACCCGTGACCTCATCCCTACCAAGGATGCGCTCTACCAACTGAGCTATGTCGGCAACAAATTTAGAGCGGGAGACCGGGTTCGAACCGGCGACATTCAGCTTGGAAGGCTGACGCTCTACCAACTGAGCTACTCCCGCAATAAAAAATTAAAGATTTTGTGGGGAGAGCAGGATTCGAACCTGCGAAGTCGAAAGACAACGGAGTTACAGTCCGTCCCATTTGGCCGCTCTGGAATCTCCCCGATAAAATCTTAATATTTTAATGAACTTTTGTTTTATTTGAGCCGATAGAGGGACTCGAACCCACGACCTGCTGATTACAAATCAGCTGCTCTAGCCAGCTGAGCTATATCGGCTTTTGCCATAAAAAAACAATCCGCTATTTCTAACGGACTGCAAATGTAAAAAGTTATTTCGAATTTCTAAAACTTTTTTTAAATATTTTTTCATGTTTTTATGATACTAAAGAATCTTTCAATTTCTCTTTAGATTTTCTCAACTGTCTTTTTAATGATTCTACAGCTACGCTTACCCCTTCCTCAAAGGTTTTACACTGTTTCTTCACAATAAGTTCACTCCCTGGAATATTAATTTTAACTTCCGTTATTTTATTTTCTTTTTCACTCGTTTTTTGGACTTTTAAAAATACTTCTGCATCTACAATCTTATCATGAAATTTTTCCAACCCGCCAATCTTCTTTTCAATGTAGTCTAATAATTTACGATCTGCGGTAAAGTTAATTGATTGTGTGAATACCTTCATAATTTTACAATTTTTAGGTCGACTCTCTAGGATGAGCCTTGTTATACACTTCTTTTATTTGTTCCAAGCTACTATGTGTGTAAACTTGAGTTGAGGCTAAACTTGAATGCCCTAGTAATTCTTTAACCGTATTGAGAGATGCTCCACCGTTCAATAAATGAGTCGCGAAGGTATGTCGCAACATGTGCGGACTCTTTTTCACCTTCGTTGAAGCCCTACTAAAGTACGAATTTATTATTCGGTAAACAAGTGTTTCATATAGTTTATTTCCTCTTTCTGTAACTAACAATTCATCTATATTCGTATCTATTTGTTTTTTAGACTTTAAATACCTTTTAAGAGTATCTAAAACCATATCTAACAACACCACATACCGTTCTTTATTCCTTTTCCCAACCACCTTAAGAGTCTTATCATTATAATTCACATCCAACTCTTTAATACGAATCAACTCGGCTCTACGTATACCTGTGGTGTACAACAATTCTACAATCAATTTATTCCGAATACCAACAAAATCATTTTCTTCTACCATTTCTTCAAACACTTTCAACACCTCTTCTTCAGAAAAAGGTAACTGAACCTTTGCTTGTACCTTTAATGATTTATGACTTGACAATGGATTTACTTCTATTTCTCCAATTTTTTGCAAAAATTTATAAAACGATTTTAACGAACTCACTTTTCTGTTAATAGACCTATTTGCAACATTAGCATTTACCAATGACACTATCCAATTTCGAATTTGATTATAATGTAACTCTTCAATATCCTCCTGATCAAACTCTTTTACACAAAACCTCTTAAAAGCCATCAAATCTGCTTCATAAGCTTTTATCGTGTGCTTAGAGTATTTCTTCTCTAACGATAGGTAATCAATAAATGCATCTATTAACATTAATTCAAGTATTTTATCAAAAATAAAGTTTTAAAAATAAAAAAACCTGTATTGAAACAATACAGGTTTTAATCTTTATAAGGTTATTGATTAACCTAATTCTTCTTGAGTTCTTAATCTTTGAACGTAAGATGCTTTAATTTTTTGAGCTCTTTTCGCTACAGAAGGCTTTGTAAACTGCTTTCTACCACGTAATTCTCTCATGATCTTAACGTTAGAATATTTACGCTTATAACGCTTTAATGCTCTATCGATATTCTCTCCTTCTTTAACTGGAATGATTAACATGTGTTTGCACCTCCTTTCATTGTAGTCTTCTATATTTTTTAATGTAACATTTAAGTTACTAATTGTTTTTATTTTCGGACTGCAAAGATACATAGAGTTTTTAAATTAACAACACTAAGTTCAAAAAATTATTTTGGTGCCCAAACTGAATAACTCTTAGGTGGTACTTGAATCTTTACCCAGCGTCCTCCTTGGGTTACAGGCTCCCAGTTAGAATGTCCTGTATAATCCTTTATACGAGTATTAGACCAATTGGTTTCTACCCATCTTTCTTGCCAATGATTTGCATTATTAATGTATACAATTAACCCAGCATTGTTATGCCCATTTCTCTTAGCTATATACTCGTCATTGTCAGTATATAATATATTCGTACCTCCTCCCGCAAGATTATTATGAATCCAAATCAAGTTATTCAATCGCTCTTTATTCAACCATTCTTCATAATCTCTATAAAAAATTGTAGGATATCCTTCATGCGTTAATATATAGGCATAGGCCAGCATTTTACCGTGATAAATCTCATTAGTGTCATGATTCGTTACGAAAGTAACCGCTCTCATTGAGTTTCTTTTCCATAACATATCATCATTTAGTTTATTTAAGTTATTTCCATCAAAAGCATCTTTCATTCTATAATAACATGCAAAATCAAAAGCACTTGCTTCCGCTTGTCCAGACCACCAATCTAATGTAGCTGCATTCCCATCCCAGTATTCTCCTACGGTAAACCCTCCAACTTCATTTTTCCAATCTTTTACTACCCAAGGTTCAAATCCTTTAACATAGTCGAAACGCCAACCATCAAAACCAATTACATTCTTATAATACTTTGCAACGGACTCTGGATTTTTCCATAGTTCATTTTGCACTCTAACTTGGTGATGAGACAAATCTGGAAATCCTCCAAACACTCCAGTATCACTTGTAAAGTTATGATTAGGATGAAAATCATTATAGTCTCTAATAAACCTTCCTGATGCTGGTGTAAATTTGGTCCAATAATTTTGATTACTTACTGGGTTAAACTCGCTATCTCCACCACTATTATGATTGATTACAATATCTGCTATAACACTTAATTGAGCATCATGCGCTTCTGTAATTAACCCTTTCAATTCATCTTCTGAACCAAAACGAGTTTCCACACTCCCCATTTGATCATACTTTCCGAAATCGAAATAATCAAAAGGATCATACCCCATTGACATTGCTCCATTTTGTGCCTTGGAAGCTGGTGGTAACCAAATGGCATCGATACCTGCATCACTCCAATCTTGCACCTTATCCTTTACCGTATTCCACCAAGTACCTCCAGCAGGAACATCCCAATAAAAGGCCTGCATCATTACTCCAGAACCTATTGGTTTTAATCCTGCTCTTTCCGATTGAACATAACTTTCTTTTACTTTACTCTCTTTTAACTGTTCTCCTATTTGGTTTTCATTAGAACAACTCAAAAAAACGGTTACCATTGGTACTATATACCAACTCTTTTTTAGAAGGGATCTCATACTTATTTATTTTAAAATTTCTTGAAATTAAAAATAGAAAATGAAACCACGAAATCGATATAGAGACGAAATCGTTTTCGTGTTGAAAACTTATTAATATTTCAATATCAAATGTTTAAAAAATTGTAATTCATAAAAAAACCACTCAAAAATTGAGTGGTTTTTATTTTATATAATTTCTTAAAGAATTAAGCAACTAGCTTATACTCTTTTCTATCGATTACCATTTTTGCGATATGAAAACGTATTTTCGCAAAAAGCTAATCTAGAAAGCTTATGTAGCCGGTTTATACTCTTTTTTATTAATTACCATTTTTGCGATACGAAAACGTATTTTCGCAAAAAGCTAATCTAAAAAGCCTAGGTAGCTGCTTTATACTCTTTTTTATCAATTACCATTTTTGCGATACGAAAACGTATTTTCGCAAAAAGCTAATCTAAAAAGCCTAGGTAGCTGGTTTATACTCTTTTTTATCAATTACCATTTTTGCGATAATCTCTTTCAGGATTTCAGAAGTTCCTCCTCCAATAGGACCCAATCTACTATCTCTTAGTAAACGAGCCATTGGATATTCTTCCATATAACCATATCCTCCTAATAATTGTAATGCATCATAAATAACTTCATCAGCCATTTTCGTAGAAAGTAACTTACTCATACTTGCCTCCTTTACTACATATTGACCGTCATTTAAACGTTTTGTAATAGAGTAATTATATTCCTTACACATATCTACTCTACTCGCCATCTCTGCAACTTTATGACGTAAAGCTTGAAACTTATCTAATGTCTTACCAAAAGCTTCTCTTTCACTCATATACTGTAAAACATAGTCTACAGCATATTCAGCTCTTGCATGAGCATTAACCCCCATTACTAATCGTTCTAAAGCAAAATGCTGCATGATATACGGAAATCCTTTCCCTTCTTCTCCCATTAGATTTTCTGCTGGAATTACCACATTATCAAAAGCTATTTCAGCGGTGTCTGATGCTCTCCAACCTAGCTTATCTAATTTGGTTGAAGATATTCCTGGAGTATCTCTATCTACAATAAAAATACTCATTCCTTTATGTTTATCTTCTGGATTTGTTTTTGCCGCTACTACTAAATAATCGGAATACACTCCATTTGTAATAAACGTTTTAGACCCGTTGATTACATAAGTGTTATCTTTTTTTATTGCTGTAGTTCTCATACCTGCTACATCACTTCCTCCAAAAGGTTCTGTAATACATAAGCATCCTATTTTCTCTCCATCAATACTCGGTGTAAGGTACTCTGCTTTAATTCTATCGTCTCCTTCTTTATTAACATGTGTCATGGCTAAATAAGCATGTGCCCACATGTTGGCAGCAAATCCTCCTGAATTAATTTTTTGTAATTCTTCCAAGAAAATTACAGTGTAAAACAAATCAAGATTCAATCCTCCATATTCTTCAGGTTGATTCAATCCAAAATACCCCATTTCTCCAAACTTCTTCCAAATGAAACGCTCTACAGTTCCATCTTTTTCCCATTTTTCTATATGAGGCACTACTTCTTTCTGTAAAAAATCTCTAAAACTATCACGAAAAGCTTCATGCTCTTCCGTAAAGTACATACTGTTCATCGGTTTGTTGTGAATTTGTTGTTGTTTGTTTATTTGGCTTCCAAATATACTATTATTCTATCGTATTTCTCTAAAGGAAAATCTTTAATATTTCTTAATTCTGATATATCTTGGAGCTCTGCTACTTCATCTCTATATTCAAAAATCTTTTTACAAAGATCGTAATTTATTCCTGGTATTTTTAACACTTCCTTAAATTGAGCCGTGTTAATATTTATTTTTTTAATTATTTGGAAAGATTCTAAATCACTAATCAAATTACTTTGTTCTACAATATCTTGTTGACGAATATTCTTTCCTAAATACTTTTCCTGTTTCTTTCTATTTTTTTCGAGTACCCAATCAGGAAATTTAAAATAAGGAGCAATACGTCTTAATAAGCTATCTGAAATCTTAGTAACTCTTTGAAAATCCCGAGCAGAATTAACATATCTTCCCTTTTTTCTAAACTCTAACAGCCGATCTATCTCTTCTGGTAACATTCCTAGTTTATACCCCTTAAAATCAGAAATAAAATTTGGGTTAAAAGGATAGAGTTTGGGCTTTCTACGTTCAATTTCTAAGAGTTTAAAACTATCTATTTTCTGTTGAAAAGCAATTAATTCTATCGATTCTATTACCTCTTTTTCTGTACCTTGATTAAAACCAATCATCCAGTACGTTACTTGAAGTACTAAGATTATTAATAGCAAAAAGAAAATCCCATTTCTTTGGCGTTTGTTATACCAGAAATGGGATTTAAATATTTTCATGTTATCTTTTCTTAGCTTTTTATAGCCTCAAGATAACGTTTTAATTGCTTTTTAACAACAGGCATTAAGAAATATAGTCCTATCATGTTAGGGAATACCATTGCAAAAATCATTGCATCTGAGAACGCCCAAATAGAATTCATACTTGCTGCTGCACCAATCACAACAAAAGTTAAAAATAATAACTTATAAGTTAAATCTGCTTTTTTACCTCTACCAAATAAGAATTTCCAAGATTGTAATCCATAATAAGACCAAGAAATCATTGTAGAAACTGCAAACAATACTACTGCAATTGTTAAGAACACATTTGAATAAGGAATGTACTGTGCAAATGCTTTTGATGTAATCCCCGCTCCTTCGTACGCTACACCATCAATAAATACAGATCCTGATCCATCTCCTCCATATTCAAATGCTCCTCCGAAGTTAAAAATGATTATTACTAAAGCTGTCATTGTACAAATTAATACTGTATCAATAAATGGTTCTAATAATGCCACCAAACCTTCAGAAGCAGAATACTTGGTTTTTACAGCAGAGTGTGCAATAGAAGCTGAACCTGCTCCTGCTTCGTTAGAAAACGCCGCTCTTTTAAATCCAACTAGTAATACTCCTATAATACCTCCAACTCCAATTGCTGTTGGATTAAATGCTTCACTAATAATTAATCCGATAGCATCATCAACTAAAGAGAAATTAGCTCCCAAAATATAAATACATGCTAATAAGTACATCAATGCCATAAATGGAACGACCTTTTCAGTTACCGTAGCAATTCTTTTGATACCTCCAATGATAATAATACCTACTACAATTGCTAACACAATACCAATCATTGCACCAGCTCCAGCACTCTCTAAACCTAACAATTCTTTAATTACAATAGTTGCTTGGTTAGACTGTGCAGCATTACCACCTCCAAAAGATCCTCCAATACAGAAAATTGCAAAAAACACTGCTGCAATTTTTCCTAACATTTCAAATCCTCTTTCTTTTAAACCTTTAGATAAATAGTACATTGGTCCTCCGTACACAGTTCCATCTTCTCCCACATCTCTATACTGAACTCCTAAAGTACATTCAACAAATTTTGTTGACATCCCTAACAAACCACAAACGATCATCCAAAAAGTTGCTCCCGGCCCTCCTAAAGCAATTGCTAAAGCAACTCCTGCAATGTTCCCGTTTCCTACGGTTCCTGAAACTGCTGTTGCCAATGCTTGGAAGTGAGACACTTCTCCTTCTTGACTTTCATCTCTAATTGTTTCAATTGAATCTCCCCCAGGAGTAACATCTCCATAAGCTGGTTCAACTACTGCATGATCAACATTGTCATACTTTCCTCTTACTACATTAATAGCTGTAAAAAAGTGACGTACATTAGGAAAACCGAAGTATATGGTAAAGAAAGCGGCACTCGCTACTAATAAAATCAATACGAATGGAGTTCCGAAAACTTGAAAGAAAATTACATTACTAAAGAAATCTGAAATTGGTTTAAATCCTTCATCAATTTGTTGATCTAAACCTTTTTCTTGTGCGAAGGTTAACATCGGTGCTATTAAAAATAACAACGTTAGAAGTCTTTTCTTCATGATATATGTGTTGGTTTTTTGAATTAGTAGCCCGCAATATCTTAAAAAAATGCACTTTCGACAAGTTTTCGTTGTTAAATATAAATTTTAGCCCAACTTTTCTTTAAATCTTTGTAAATCTTGTTTAAATGTTTTGGGATACAAACCTAAAACCTTATTTGTTTTGGTTAAATCGAAACCTGTTTTTGCTGGTCTTTTAGCTCTTTGGCTTAGTACCTTAGAAGAAATTGGTTTGAGTAAATTTTTATCTAAACTAAAGGTTACTGCTATTTGTTCTGCAATCTCAAACACACTCAATAACTGGCTTGATGAGACATTAAAAACACCTATAGTCTTTTTATCCATAGCTAACTTACATGCCAATGCTAAATCCTCCACATAGGTTGGCATTCGAAATTGATCATCAACTATTGTTAATTCTTTTCCTTCTTCTAAAGATTTTTTCACCCATAGAACTATGTTATTTCTAGACATATCAAATACTTGCCCATAAACTAAAATAGTTCTTAGAATGGTATAGTCTATTTGTGTTTGCACTAAAATTTCTTCAGACTTCAGCTTTGACATACCATAATAACTTAACGGATTTGTCTTATCTGTTTCTTTATATGGTCCGTTTTCTCCATCAAAAATAAAGTCGGTAGATAAATGAATTAAGTGTGTATTGTTTTTTTGAGAATATTCCTTTAAATATTCAACAACTTCTATATTGAGTTTATCACAAGCTTCCTTGTTATCTTCACAAGCATCTACATTAGTCATTGCCGCTGTATTCACAATCACATCAGGATTAACTTTATTTAATTCTGATAACAATTTTTCTTTATGGGTAATATCCATGGAAACATATTCAAAATCATCTCTTCCACTTCTATTCTCTCCTCTTGAGATTCCCATTACTCTATACCTATCTTTCTCTTGTAATAATAAATTTACTAAGGTTTGTCCTAGTAAACCATTACTACCAGTAATAACCACTTTCCTCATTAAAACAATTCTCTTAATTTAGTAATTTGTTCAGGACGTCCTAACACAATTAAATTTGACCCTGCTTCTAGCTTAAGTGATGCTTCCGGATTTATGATATATTCTTTTTCTGGAGTTCTATACCCAATAACTGTGCATCCAGTCTTTTTACGTAAATCTAAATCTAAAATAGTTCTATCTACATATTTAGAAGGTAAATCATCAATCGCAACTTCTTCTAAATTTGCAGTAGTATCTCCTTCAATAGTTAATCGATCTACAAACTCAATAACATCTGGGGTTATTACTAAAGTAGCCATATGTGCACCACCCAATTTATCAGGCATAATTACATTATCGGCCCCAGCAATTTTCAATTTACTATAAGATGTTTCTTTAGATGCTCTACTTATTATTTTACACTTCTTATTTAATTGATTTGCTGTTAATACTACAAATAAGTTATCAGCATCTGACGGCAATGCAGTAATTAAATAATTTGCATTTAAAATCCCTGCTTTTATTAAAGTTTCATCGGTTGTAGCATCACCTTCAATATTTAATATTCCTTCAGCATCAAGCCTTTTAATAAGCTCTTTATCTTTTTCAACAACCACAAAATCTTTCTTATAGCTTTTCAATTTTGCAATTGCCTGTCTACCATTTCTACCATAACCACAAACAATGGTATGTCCATTTAACTTGTCTATCATCCTTTGCACTTTTTTTATTTTTAATTGCTGAAAAAACTGACCACTTATTAAGTATTCTGAAAATGACGATACTGCATATCCGAAGATAAATAAACTAGATAATATCAAGCCTATTGTAAAAACCTTTTCTCCTGTTCCAAACGGATGTACTTCACCAAAACCAATTGTTGTAATGGTGATAACCGTCATATAAAGCGCATCAATAAATGAATAGTCAAATAACAATGCATATCCAGAAACCCCAATTAGTAAAACTAATGAAGAAAAGAAAATAGCTTTATATAATCTTGATTGAAAAACTTTATTCATTATAGATCAAAAACAGAAGTACGTTTGGTATAAATCATATCTTTTAATCGTAATAAGAAAGCCAATGTCAAATACAACCCAAACGACAAACCTACTGTTACGAAAGATATGTAAATAAAAAACAATCTTACATTCGTAGCTCTCATACCCAAACGATCAGCAAAACGAGAGGATACATTAAAACCGTGACGTTCAAAAAAATGGCGAACCGAGTTAATAAAATTCATATCAAACTTCCTTTTAAATGCAAGATACTATTTTTGATTGAGTTCTTTATATCTTCTATAAAAATACATTTGGTTTTGGTAACTTTGCATCTTTCTGTAAAATACTGGCCTTGAAAGAACAAGAATATATTGAAGTTTACGGAGCACGTGCTCACAACTTAAAAAACATAGATATTAAAATTCCTCGAGAAAAACTAGTTGTAATTACTGGTTTAAGTGGAAGCGGTAAATCATCTTTAGCATTTGATACTATTTATGCTGAAGGACAGCGTCGTTACATTGAAACTTTTTCTGCTTACGCACGTCAATTTTTAGGTGGTTTGGAACGTCCAGATGTAGATAAAATAGACGGTTTATCTCCAGTGATTTCTATCGAACAGAAAACAACCAATAAGAGTCCTCGTTCAACGGTTGGAACCATTACTGAAATCTATGATTTTTTACGCCTTTTGTTTGCAAGAGCTTCAGAGGCCTACTCTTACAATACAGGCGAAAAGATGGTTAGCTATTCAGATGAACAAATCAAAGATCTAATTTTAAAAGATTTTGATGGGAAACGTATTGCTGTTTTAGCGCCATTAATAAAATCGAGAAAAGGACATTATCGTGAACTTTTTGAACAAATTTCTAAGCAAGGTTTTCTACGTGTTCGTGTAGATGGTGAAATTCGTGAGATTGAAAAAGGAATGAAGCTAGATCGTTATAAAACCCACGACATTGAGGTTGTTATAGATCGATTAGTTGTAAATAACAGTGCAGAAAAAAGACTAGAAGAAACCATTAAAACTGCCTTGTATACAGGTGATAATATTTTAATGGTAATTGATGTTGATAATGAAAAACCTCGTTACTTTAGTAGAGAACTAATGTGTCCTACTACTGGAATTGCATATCCCAATCCAGAGCCAAATACTTTTTCGTTTAATTCACCAAAAGGTGCTTGTAACACCTGTAATGGGTTAGGAACTACCAATGAAGTAAATTTTCAAAAGATTATTCCTGACGATAGTATTTCTATCAAAAAAGGTGGAATTGTTCCTTTAGGTGAACAAAAGAACAGTTGGATTTTTAAGCAATTACAGACTATTGCAGACAGACATAATTTTAAACTTACAGATCCTATTCGTAAGATTCCTAAAGAAGCTATGGAAGTTATTTTGCATGGTGGAAAAGAAAAGTTTTCTGTAGAGTCTAAAAACTTAGGAGTTACTCGTAACTACGAAATAGATTTTGAAGGAATTATTGCTTTTATTGAAAATCAATATAAAAACTCTGATAGTTCTTCTATAAAAAGATGGGCTAAAGGTTTTATGGACGAAGTCACATGCAGTGCTTGTGAAGGAAATCGATTGAAAAAAGAAGCACTCCATTTTAAGATAGTCGACAAAAACATTAGTGAGTTAGCTAAATTGGATGTTACTGAATTGGCTAGTTGGTTTGAAAACATTGAACAACATCTTTCTGAAAAACAACTTAAGATTGCTTCAGAAATCTTAAAAGAAATCAGAACACGTATTCAATTTTTATTAGATGTTGGTTTAGATTATCTCACACTTGATAGAACTTCTAAATCACTATCTGGTGGTGAAGCGCAACGCATACGATTGGCTACTCAAATTGGTTCACAGCTAGTAGGTGTTTTGTATATTTTAGATGAACCTAGTATTGGGTTGCATCAAAGAGATAATCAGAAATTGATTGACTCACTTATCAAACTTCGTGATGTTGGAAATTCCGTTTTAGTAGTTGAACACGACGAAGATATGATTAAACATGCTGACTTTGTATTGGATATAGGGCCTGGAGCCGGTAGACATGGAGGAGAGATTGTAAGCGAAGGTAATTTTGAAGAGTTAAAGAATCACGATACACTAACAGCTGATTACCTATCTAAGAGAAAAGAAATTGAAGTTCCTAAACAACGAAGAGAAGGAAATGGAAATGTGATTAAACTTTTTGGAGCTTCAGGAAACAATTTAAAAAATGTTTCTGTTGAATTCCCTTTAGGTAAAATGATTTGTGTAACAGGAGTTTCTGGAAGTGGAAAATCTACTTTAATTAATGAAACCCTCTACCCAATTTTAAATGCACATATATATAGAGGTGTTAAAAAACCAATGCCTTATAAAAAAATTGAAGGTTTAGAACATATTGATAAGGTTATTGACATTGATCAATCACCTATTGGGCGTACTCCTCGATCAAATCCTGCAACTTATACTGGCGTGTTTAGTGAAATTAGAAGTTTGTTTGCTAAAACCCCTGAAGCCGCTATTCGAGGTTATAAACCCGGGAGGTTTAGTTTTAATGTAAAAGGCGGTCGTTGCGAAACTTGTCAAGGAGGTGGTGTTCGTGTAATTGAAATGAACTTTTTACCTGATGTTCATGTAGAATGTGAAACCTGTCAAGGAAAACGTTTTAATAGAGAAACTTTAGAAATTAGATATAAAGGAAAATCTATTTCTGATGTATTAAATATGACCATTAATGAAGCTACCGAGTTTTTTGAACATATTCCAAAAATTTATAGAAAACTAAAAACTATTAAAGATGTTGGTTTAGGATATATTACACTTGGACAACAATCTACCACGCTTTCTGGTGGAGAAGCGCAACGTATTAAACTAGCTTCTGAATTATCTAAAAAAGATACCGGTAATACTTTTTATATTTTAGATGAACCTACTACTGGATTACATTTTGAAGATATTAGAGTATTAATGGAGGTATTGAACAAGTTAGCTGACAAAGGAAATACAGTACTTATTATTGAGCATAACTTAGATGTAATTAAACTAGCCGATTATATTATTGATGTTGGTATGGAAGGCGGTAAAGGTGGAGGGAAAATTTTAACCAAAGGTACTCCTGAACAAGTTGCCAAGCATAAAACAAGTTATACCGCAAAGTTTTTAAAACGAGAATTAACTAAATAGATATTATCAACAAAAAAGAGCTTCTAAACATTTAGAAGCTCTTTTTATATCTTAAAACTAGACTAGTACCACTACTCTAACTTTTCTAATAATTCTCTTGCTTCTTTTTGTTTATAATTTGATTTAGAGACAAGTTCCTTTAAAACTTCTTTTGCCTTATCTAAGTGTTTTGATTTTATATATAGTAAAGACTTGTACCAATATCCTTTAGGAGCGTCTATCAAATCACTGTTAATTAAAAGATCTAGTTCATTTTCTGCTTCATTATACTCTCCTATTTCTATTAATGAAACTGCCTTATACACGTGGTAGTTTCCATCTTTTAATTCTTCATTTGAAACCTTATTTAAACTTTCAACTACCTCTTTGTACTTTTTCTCTCTAAACAGTTTTTCTGCTAAAATTAAATTCTCCGTCTCAGATACTTCTCCTCTATTTGTAAAAGAAGGTAATTCATTTAACATGATATAGTCATTATAATAATCTCCTGAATTATTTCCTCCACTAAAAAAGTTTAATGTAAGAATTACCAATACTGCGGCCGCTATACCTGCAATATAAAACAACTTACTTTTTACACCTGCTCCTTCTTTTTTAAAGTCTTTATTTACCTCAGAAAGTGTTGCTTTTAAACTATTTGCTTCGTCTGATCTAAATAGTTCAATATACTCCTCTATCTCTTTAGTATTTGTATTCTCTATAAAACTCCATTCTTCTTCATTTAGAGATTCAAAAAGCTGCTTTTCTAAAAGAAACTGTTCCTTGAACATTTCATCAGTATCTAACCTTTCAAGAAATTGATTACTCTCTTCATTAGAAAGTTCATTTCTTAAAAAACGTTCTATTAAAATATCATCTTCTAAACCCATGTTTCTCGTAATGAATTATACCTTTTATCTGCTTTAATAATTTCAGTCAATTTTTTCTTGCATTTAAAAACTCGTTGTCTTACAACTGTTTCTGAATTATATTCGGTACTAGCCACAATCTCAGCATAAGATGTTTTTGCAAAAAACATAAACAAAATTTTCCTACAGTTTTCAGAAATTTCATTCATCTTTTCAATAAACAACTCTTGCCTTTTCTGTTCTACTAATGCCAAAGAACTATCTCGTTCTTCATTAGCTAGTTCAACAACCTCACTGTTTGTTACCTTGTTTTTATGTTTATTTAGTTCTCTGCGCCATAAATTTTTACAAACTGTAAATAAATAGGCATCAAAACTAGTAGTAATACAAAACTTTTCTTTTTTGTATCGCATAGCTATCTGTAACAAAGCTTTTTGAAAAACATCTTCTGCGTCTTCAATATTACCATTGTTATGCAATACAAACTTTTTAACCTTAGGAAGGTTATTTTTATAAATAGTAAGTATGGTTCTTTTATCTTCTTTTACTAGCGCTTTTAAAAAAAAATCTCCTCTCATTTTTTTAAGTTAACACACAAAAATAAAGTTTTTATATTTTTGCGCGGGTAACATTTAAAAAATTCTTACACAAAGAAGAAGAAAACAATTTAAAACAAAACAAAATGAAGAAAATATTTTTATTGGGATTACTAACCTTAATTGTTATTGTTAGTTGTCAAAACAATCAAGAAGTTATACCTGAGGAAAAACAAGAAACAGAAGCACTTAGAACTAGTCCTATAAAAATTGAAGATTCTCATTTAGATCCAACTACACCTGAAGATTTAGGATTTGAATACGAAGAAGGCTCTAGTAGTAGTACGGCTAGTCACCCTTTTTTATACAAACTTATTAAAGTTCAATTTGCTAGTGGAACCACAGAAGAACAAAAAATTGCATTTCGTAGTAACTCAAGTCTTTATGGACTTAACGGTTGGGAATTTTTTTACTATGAAAAGTGTATAACAAAACCAAACATAGAGTTTTGGACAGTTAGAATTCAACAAAGTCAGTACGACCCTGCTGTCAATGATCCTGTAGAAGCTATAAAAGGAAATAAGGCTGGCCCAGGAAATGGAGGAACTGGAGGTGATGAACCTATTGAATGTACCGCACAAGAAATTGAAGATAAAGTAAAAGAATGTTTATAAAATCTATTAATCATCTTTTACTATTCTTTTGGCTATTCATAGGGTTTATTACCTCTATGAATAGCCAAAACTGTTTTGATTCTTTTTTAAAAAAACATAAAAATAAGAGTTATATATCTCCTGTTAAAGTTGATTCTTTATTAGAAAACTGCCAAGACCCGATAAATATTAAAATCAAAATTGCTGATCATTTTTCAATTTATTACAGAAGAAAAAGGAAACTTGACTTAGCCATTAGGTACGCTCAAAAGGAAATTGACTATTATAAAAACATAGAAGAAAAAGATTCCAAATATGAAAATGTTCTTTATAATAAAGGAAGATTTCACTACTACAATAATGAATATGACAAAGCTATTTCTCTATTCGAGGAAATAGTAGATTTAAAAATAACTTCAAAAACATACTGTAGAGCCCTAACACAGATTGGAAAGTGTTATGAAAAGAAAGGCGACTTCTTCAAAGCAAAAAACTACTACAACAAATCTATAAACTCTTTTAAACAAGAAGATTACGCAAGACACTTATTTAACACTTATCTCTACTCCATTAACAATAACAGACTTATAGGAGATAGAGAATCAACTGTTTCTAATATGTTTTTATTAAATCAAATAGAAGAGCTTTTAGAGATAAACAAAGACATACAGGCCCCTCATAGATATTTCATTCTTAATTTTTTAAATGGCAACGCCTATTCTTCATTGTTAAATTTAGATTATTCTTCCGATTCATTAAGAAATAAACATTTTAAAAAGAGTAAGTTTTTTTTTACAAAAGCGCTATCTACAGCAAAAAAAATTAAAGATTCAACTCGAATAGCAGTAACCCATATTAACCTTGCCAGTATTCATATTACACAAGAAAAGGACAGTGCTTTGTATTACTTACAAGAAAGTCTGAGGTACAACAATAAAAATAGCTACAATAAAGCTTTAAGCTATAACAATCTTGCCTACTACTACTTATCTAAAAAGAAATTAAACCTTGCTATTGAAAACATTCAAAAAGCCATTAATGTTAATTTCTCTATAGATGAAAATTTAAAAAACTTTACCCCTTCAAATTTACAATTACATCTCACTGAAGATAAAGCAAACACTCTTTTATATTTAACAAATAAAGCAGAAATATTATTAGATTTTTTTAATTCAACAAAGGATAATTCTTTCTTAAAAAGAATTATTGAAACCACACAAATAAGCAATAAACTTGTTGATATCATTCTTGAAAACAGTAACGAATTAGAAACTAAATTTTTATGGCGAAAAGAAATATCACAAGCGTATTTGTTAGGAACTGAAGCTGCTCGATTGCTTGGCGATTATAAAACTATGTTTTATTTCATGGAGCGTAATAAAGCTCTTTTATTAATTGAAAGTATTCAACAAAACTCAAATCTCTCTGATCTTCCAAAGAGAACTTCAAATCGAATTAAATTTTTCAAAAGAAAAATTTTTGAATTAGAAGATTCAATCAAGGACAACTCTGCAGATTCTAATTCTCAAAAAGATTCTTTATTCTTTATAAAAAAAGAGTTTGATATTTTCAATGATTCTTTAAAAAAACATTTTCCTGAATATTATTCGAATTCTATTTACATAGAATCAATGGATAATATTATTTCTAGCCTTTCAAAAAACTCAGTTATTGTTTCTTATATGTCTAACAAAATAAGTAATAAAACTGAATTTTTATTAGGTCTCATAATTTCAAAAAACAAGACTTTTAGTTTTAAAATAGAAAACTTAGAAGCTTTTAATAAAAACCTAATTCAATATAAAAAATTGATTTCGCAACCTTTAAAATCGAAAAACGATTTTAACACCTTCAAAAAGGTTTCTAATAATTTATATAACTTTTTCTTTCCTTCATATGAAATAAAGGAAATAATTAAGAATAAAGAGCTTACAATCATACCAGATATTAGTTTTGAAAACATCCCTTTTGAATCATTAAACACAGATAAAACTAATCTGAATTATTTAATTAATTCGAGTAATATCAACTATGCTTATTCCATTTCATTTAACAAATTCAATAGTAAGGTTGAGAGAAAAGCTTCTAAAGATTTAGCATTATTTGCCCCAATAACTTTTCATAATGACGCTACTAATTTAGAATATACAAAACATGAAGCTGAAGCTATAAATAAGATTATGGGAGGAGATCTTTCTATATATGAAGACGCCTCAAAGCATAACTTTTTAAACGAATCTTCTAATTATAAAATTATTCATTTAGCTACTCACGCTTCTGCTAGTAATAATCCAGAAATACGATTCTCACATTCTACTCTTCCTTTACGTGAAATATATGCTTATAAAACCAATGCCGATTTAGTTGTTTTAAGTGCTTGTGAAACCAATTTAGGAGAAACCAAAAAAGGAGAAGGAACTTTAAGCTTAACAAGAGGTTTCTTTAATTCAGGGGCTAATTCAGTTGTTTCAACCTTATGGAAAATCAATGATGCCAGTTCTTCTGAAATTATGCAAAATTTTTATCAAAATTTAAAAGACGAGCAATCTAAAAGTGAAGCTTTAAGTAATGCAAAAAGAACTTACTTAAAAAATCATTCTTTAGGAGAGAAAGCACCTTATTATTGGGCTTCATTTGTATTAATTGGTGATACACAACCTGTTTTTAGCAATAACTATATCGTATATGTACTAATTGGTTTAATAACTCTATTTTTTCTTGTTTTGTTTTTCTTTAGACGAAAGAAACAATAAATAAACTCCTTTGATGTTGTAAAAAAAGCTACTTTTTTTAATAAAAATGAACATTATAAATTTTCATACTTTTGCGAGGGTAACAAAATCAACTAAAATTGCACAACTAAGAAAACAACATTAAATTTTTAAATTTTATGAAAAAATTCAACCTACTACACTAGGCTTTGATTTTCTCTTTAACATTTTTAATCTTTAGTTTTAACTCTAAAGAAAACCCTGTAAATAAAAGTGTTATTACTAAAATTCAAAGTAACACAAATCAATTACCTAGCAACACCTTATTAATAATTTTCTTAGAAGGAACTTCCGATAGTGAAAAACAAACTATAAGAAACTGTATTTCTTCAAGTTTTAATTATAGTCTAGTTGGATATTCTAAATGTAAAAGTGATGCCAATGCTGAGTTATTAGTATTTAACAATACGGTCGTTTTCCCTCCTACTAATGGAAAGAACAATGATGATGATGATGACGGACTTCCACCTACTATGGATCTACCTACTTTAAATAGTGTTATTTTAAATTGTGGCGGACATCAAATAATTGCATACTCTACCGTATGGGGGTGCGGTGATTTAAGTCCTTTTAGTGGAATTTAATTTTCAAAAAACATGTCTAATAGAAAGCTTAAAAATTTAATTACGTGTTTATTCGTTTTCTATTTACATATTTCTATAGCTATAGGTCAATTTTCTTATAAAGAGATTTCTTATAAATATAAAAATGAAAAACTTTCTTTAGAAAAAGTTGATAGTATCCTATCAACTTTTTTACCTAAAGATTCAACCTATGCTCAAATTGCCCATAATTTTTCCTATTATTTCTACAAGAAAAAAAGGCTATATGATTTAGCTATACAATATGGAAAAATTGAGGTTGCCGTTTTAGATAGTTTAAATTTAAAAAATGATAATTACACCAATGCCCTCTACAATTTGGGTAAATTTCATTTCTATAAAAAAGAATTTGATACGGCTATTATGTATTATCAACAAGCGATCAATTCGAATAAGTTTCCTAAAAAAATTGGGCAATCTTATTGTGAGCTTGGTAAAATATATCATTTTAAAGGGGACTTATACAAAGCCCTAAATTACTACAATTACGGAATCAATATACTAAAAACACATGGTAGTTTAAAAAGTAAAATTTCTCAATATATCAGTTTAGCTTATGCTTGTAAAGACATGAATACAAAGAATACAACTATCTTAGGGATTGCTTCGCTTCAAAAAGCTGATAGTATTATTAAAGAAAATAACAATTTAAATACTTCTCATAACTTTTATACACTTAATACCAATTATGCCAATTTATACGCCTTAAAGCATCAGTATAACTTTAATAAAGCGAAAAAACACTATCAAAAAAACCTGAAAAGGGCCTTAAATGAGCATAATGAGGAGTATATCATCAATTCTTATTTAAACCTAGGAGAGTTATATTTGAATGAGCAAAAAGATAGTAGTTTATTCTTTTTACAAAAAAGTATTCAATTTGATATTGATGAAATCGAAGACAAAACCATGTTCTCGGAGGCTCATAGAATTTTATCAAATTATTATGTTTCTAAAAACAATCTTACTACAGCTCTTGAACATATTAATACCTCTTTAAGCATTAGTTTTAATAGCGAACAACTTAAATTGCTATCACAGGATGTCCTAATCAATGCCTTGGATAAGCCTAATATTATAAGAGCTTTGAAAGGTAAAAATGAAATTCTAATTAAGTTACATGAATTAGAGAAACAACAGCATTACCTTGATGAAGCGATATTCAATACAAATTTTGCGAATCGGTTTATCCAAACAATTATTGAATTCAGTTCAGAAACCGACACTAAATTCTTATGGAGAGCTGGTATTTCGGATATCTTTGAGCTAGGTATAAAGAGTGCATATCTTCTAAGTAAACCTTCTTTAATGTTTGAGTTTTCAGAAAAAAACAAAGCTTTTTTACTTACACAAAGTATCCATAATAATGAACAGAACTCAGGATTACCAGATAGAGTTAAAAATTTAGATATCTCTTTTCGAAAACAAATCTTACATCTTGAAGAACACAATAGTTCAACACTTAAAAAAGATTCTCTTTTCAATCTCAAGGAAAAATATATCAGTTTTAAAGATTCTATCAGTCAATTATACCCGTTGTTTACTAACTACAAAAAAAAGAGTTATTATACTCCTTTAAGCCTTGTTCAAAAAAAGTTATCTCATAACCAAATTGTTTGTTCTTTTTCTAATATCTCTTCAAATGATAGTATTAACAACATTTACGGAATAGTTATTTCAAAAAACAAAATATTTCCTTTTACCAGTATTCTTAGTAACCAAACCTACAACACTTATAAAGAATTAATTTCTAAACCTTTAAAAAACAAGTTTGAGTTAGATAATTTTAAGATAATATCTTTTAAATTATACAATCAACTATTCCCTTCGAATGAAATCAAGGAACTTCTTAAAAATAAAAACCTAATCATAATTCCAGATGTTTCATTCGAAAACATTCCTTTTGAAAGTTTAATTACTGAAGAGAATAAAGTTAAATATCTCGTAGAGAGTTCTAACATTAGCTATGCTTATTCATATTCTTTTTTAGATTACAATAAACAGTTAAAGCGAAATACAAACATTGATTTTGTGAGCTTTGCTCCAGTAAATTTTAGTAATCCAAAATTAAATTCTTTAAATAATACATTAAAAGAAACCAATAACATTGGTAATTTGATAAACGGAACACAGTACTTATACAAACAGGCTTCTAAAGCCAACTTTTTTGATTCTAGTTCACATTCTAAAATAATTCATTTAGCAACACATGCAAACTCATCTCAAACTCCAACTATCTATTTTACTAAAGACTCTTTAAAACTCCATGAACTCTATACTTTTAAAAACAATGCAGATTTAGTAGTGTTAAGCGCTTGTGAGACTAATTTGGGAAAGATAAAAAAGGGAGAAGGGACTTTAAGTTTATCCAGAGGGTTCTTTCACTCCGGTACCAATTCGGTATTATCTTCTTTATGGAATGTAAATGATAAATCCACAAGTTTTATTATGAACCAATTTTACAAAAACTTATTAAATAAACAATCTAAGAGTGATGCTTTAAACAATGCAAAAAGAGTTTATTTAAAAAAGCATTCTCTAACGGAACAATCTCCATACTACTGGGCTTCGTTTGTTTTAATCGGTGATACACAGACTGTTTTTAATTCTAATCTATGGATATATATCTATTCTGCAATAAGTTTAATCATATTCTTAGTGATATTTATTTATTTCAAAAAAACAAGTCTTAAATCTTCTAGAGATAATTAAACTATAAAATATTCAAGCTATATATTGGGTAACAGAATCCTTTAAATTGAACAATTAAAAAGAATATTAAAACATAAATTTCATGAAAAAACTCAATGTATTACGTAATTCCCTACTGTTAGCTGTAACTTTTATTATGCTTAGTTTTATTAATAAAGAACATTTATCAAATTTTGCTCTTAATACAGAAACTAAAGAAAGTACACCATACCAAGTTAATAACACCTTGTTAATTACTTATGTTTCTGGAACTACAGAAGCTCAAAAACAAGCTATTAGACTTTGTTTGGTCAACAGTTTTGAAGCTAGCATCATTAGTATAACTCCTTGCTCTGTGAATCAAAATGCAGAAGTATTAGAGTTTCATGAAACTATTTTTCCCATTGGATCAAACGGAAAAGCTAATGACGATGATGACGATAGTAAAGATTTTAACCAAATCACTTTTGCTACTTTAAATAATGCTATTAATAGCTGCAGCAATTTTAACATCCTTTCTTATTCAACAATATGGGAGTGTAGTGATCTAAGTCCATTTGTTAATGGAGACAGTGGCTTTTAAAAATAATTCATGTTGCATTTTTGAGATTTATATTATACGAGTATCTGTTCAATACAAATTTCAAATTAGAAAAAAGTTGATAGAATACTATCAGCTTTTTTTATTTCTAATTTCTAAAATCACTCTATAACTAACCTATTTTCTTTCTAGATTATTGATTTCACTCATCTAAACAACCATCATAAATACCAGTTTTTGAATAACTTTACTTACAGTCATCATGTTTTTTCATTTTTTTTCAAAAAAAAGGGTAACATAAAACTAAACACGTAACTGTTTAGTAAATACTCTTATTTTGAAAGACACATTATTTATTTTAGTTCAAAGATTATTAAAGAGCAATGCTATTTCATTTGATAAAGACGAATTAGCATTCCAAATACAAAGTCATCCATCATATCCAAGTTTACATGCCATTACAGGTGTGCTAGATCATTTCAATATTGAAAATGTTGCTGCAGATGTTCCTGCTAATAAAGAAACTTTGGTACAATTACCTGATTCTTTTCTTGCTCAAATATCCACAGATAAGGGAAAAGACCTTGTCATTGTACAAAGGAAAGGTTTAGACTATTTTATTTACAATTCAGAGAACAAAAAAGAAAAACATACTGAAGAAGAGTTTCTTCAAAAGTTTACAGGAATTATTGTTGCTGTAGAAAAAACAGGTGAGAGTGTTCAGCCAGAAAAGAAATCTAATCTTATCAAATTTATAGCTCTTGGTTTATTAATTGGTTTAACAGGTTTCTCTTTATATCAAAGCTCAGTTAATTTATTTACACTTGGCTATTTCGTATTATCTGTTGTTGGAATTGTTACAAGTATTGCTATTGTTAAACAAGAATTAGGATTAAAAACATCTATCGGAAATGCCTTTTGTTCAGGAGCAGATGATAAGAAAGATTGTGATGCTGTATTAACCTCTAAAGGAGCAGAAATTATAAAAGGATATAAACTTAGTGATTTAAGTGTGTTATATTTTTCTGGACTTACTCTATTAACGTTAGCACAAATTTCTAATCCTGCCATTGCCTATACCATTAGTTTATTAGCAATTCCAGTTACTTTATATTCTATCTATTATCAATATGCTGTTGTAAAAAAATGGTGTATGTTATGTTTGAGTATTGTAGGGGTTTTATGGTTACAAGCAGCAGTTCCTTTAATTACCAATACGTATATCACTGAATTTGTACCAACCAGCTTTGTTACTTTTGGTATCGTTGCTTCAATAACCTGGTTAGCTTGGTATTATATAAAACCATTAGTAGCAGAAGTAACTGAATTAAGAAAAGAAAAAATAGAACATGTTAAGTTTAAAAGAAACTTTACGTTGTTTGATAATTTATTACAAAAATCACCGCAATTACATACCCAAATAACAAACAGTCAAGAGATTGTTTTTGGAAATCCTAACTCAACTTTAGAGTTAACCATTGTAACCAATCCATTTTGTGGACATTGTAAGCCTGTGCATGAGCATATTGATGAGATTTTACATCGCTATGCAAATAATGTAAAGATCAAGATCAGGTTTAATATCAACATTCAAGACAAAGAAGGTGATGCTGTAAAAATTACTAGTCGACTCATAGAAATATACCATACCCAAGGAAGTGAGGCTTGTTTAAAAGCTATGGATGCCATTTATGGAGGAGAAAAGCCAGAAAAGTGGTTGCAAGCTTATGGTAATTGCACTCAAAAAGAATTGTATATCGAAGAATTAGAAAGAGAAAACACTTGGTGTCAAGACAACTCGATTAATTTCACTCCAGAAATATTAGTAAACGGAAGATCATTCCCTAAAGAATACAGTAGAACAGACCTAATCTTCTTTATAGAAGAACTAGAAGAAAAATATCAGGAATTTGTTTCAGTACCTCAATAAAATTGCTATTACTAAAAAAAGAAATGCCGTTTAGGGAAAATTGCTCAAATACTATGAAAACAATCAAAGCATAAGCTTTAAATATTCTCTCGCACTTAACATAGATTTTAATAAGACTCATCCCTTGAGGGTCTCTAAATGTTCGAGGATTAATTTAATTTAATTATTATTTAATCATGAAAAACCAAATTTTAAACTTCGGAAAAGCTTTAAACAACGCTGAGCAAAAAAAAGTAAATGGAGGTAAGTTCGAAATGTCTTGCGCAGAAGCAAACTGGACTCCTTACACTTGTGAGTTAGCTCAACAAAATCCACCAATGTATGATACTATGTATCGTAAATGCTGTTAAGCTAATTACCTACCAAATGAGCTTAGCCATTTGGTAGGTTTTTATATCGAAGATTTTAAAATAGCCCCTCAGCGTTTCTTATTACTTCGATTGTTTTATACATCTTAAACCTACTATATAGTTGAAAAAATTTCCATCATATCGACAAACTGAAGCAAAAGATTGTGGACCAACATGTATCAAGATCATTGCAAAGCATTATGGTAAAACAATTAACACACAACAACTACGTAAATTAAGTGAAACCACTAGAGAAGGTAGTAGTTTATTAGGATTAAGTGAGGCTGTTGAATCAATCGGATTCAAATCCTTAGGGATAAAACTAGCGTTTAATAAACTTAAAGAAGCTCCTTTTCCTTGTATTATCCATTGGAATAAAAATCACTATGTAGTTTTATATAAAATCAAAAAGGATACAGTATACATTTCTGATCCTGCTCATGGGCTCATCACCTTTACCAAAGAAGAATTCATTCAACATTGGATAGGTAACAATGCCGATGAAAACACAGAAGAAGGTATTGCGTTACTTGTTGAACCTACTCCTAAGTTTTACAGCGAGGAGTTTGAAGAAGATGAAAAGTTTGGCTTTGGATTTATTTTCAGATATCTCTTTAAATACAAAAAGTTTGTTGTTCAGTTAATCATTGGGCTATTAGCAGGAAGTTTATTACAATTAATTCTTCCTTTTTTAACCCAAAGTGTGGTAGATGTTGGTATTAAGAATCAAGACATCAACTTTGTGTACTTAATCTTATTTGCACAGTTGTTCTTGTTTATTGGAAAAGCTTCTTTAGAGATTATTAGAAGTTGGATTCTATTACATCTTAGTACAAGAATCAATATTTCTTTGATTTCCGATTTTTTCATCAAGTTAATGAAATTACCTATTTCTTATTTTGATGTGAGAATGACAGGAGATTTATTACAAAGAATCAATGATCATAAACGTATTGAGAGAATCTTAACGACATCCTCTTTAACAGTATTGTTCTCCTTTTTCAATTTAATCATATTCAGTTTTGTACTGGCATACTATAGCTTACAAATATTTGGTGTTTTTGTACTGGGAAGTGTCTTGTATTTCGGTTGGGTACTTTTCTTCTTTAAGAAACGAAAAGAGCTTGATTACAAACGATTCTCTCAAGTAAGTCAAGAACAAAGTAAAGTGATTGAGCTGATCAATGGAATGCAGGAAATAAAACTCCATAATGCCGAAAGACGTATGCGATGGAATTGGGAATATGTACAAGCCAGGTTGTTTAAAGTAGCGACCAAAAGTTTAGCCTTAGAACAAACACAAAGTGTAGGATCTAACTTTATCAACGAACTTAAAAACATGTTCATTACCATACTCTCTGCCAAACTAGTAATTGATGGAAACATCACACTAGGTATGATGATGGCTATTAGTTATATCGTAGGACAATTAAATGGTCCTATTACACAGCTAATCAATTTTATGAGAGATGTACAAGATGCACAAATATCGGTAGACAGGTTAGGAGAAATACACAACATGGAAGATGAGGAAAAACCAGAAGATGAAAAAGTAACACAAATTCCTCCAAATGCAGCCATCAAACTCAACAATATCTCTTTTAGATATACTGGAGGATTAGAACCTGTGTTAAAAGATTTATCTCTTGAAATACCGGCTAATAAGACTACCGCTATTGTAGGAGTTAGTGGTAGTGGAAAGTCTACACTTATGAAACTATTGTTAGGCTTTTACCAAGTAGACAAAGGAGATATTATGATTAACAATTTCAATTTAAAGAATATCTCACAAAAGGAATGGAGAAGAAACTGTGGAGTGGTGATGCAAGAAGGATACATCTTTAATGATTCTATTGCTAAGAACATTGCAGTAGGAGAAGATTATGTAGATAAAGAGAAACTAGCACATGCTATCGATGTAGCAAACATCTCTGATTATATAGAGAGCTTGCCTTTAGGATACAATACCAAGATAGGAAGTGAAGGTAACGGATTAAGTACAGGACAAAAGCAACGTTTACTCATTGCTAGGTCTGTATATAAAAATCCGAAGTTCTTATTCTTTGATGAAGCTACTAGTGCTTTAGATGCCAATAATGAAAAGGTAATTATGGGAAAACTGAATACCTTTTTTGCAGATAAAACTGCAGTGGTGATTGCCCATAGATTGAGTACGGTAAAAAATGCACATCAAATTGTGGTGTTAGACAAAGGAAAGATCATTGAAAAAGGAACTCATCAAGAGTTAATTAAAATAAAAGGAAGCTATTATCACCTAGTAAAAAATCAATTAGACCTAGGTAAGTAAACATATTTTTTCGCGAAAAATAGACACAAACCTTGAGTGTCTTTAAATAGTTCAAGGATTTTATCAAATTTTTAAATTATTAAAAAATGAAAAAATCAATTTTAAATTTAGGAAAAGCTATCGCTAAAGCAGATCAAAAAACTATTAATGGAGGTTTCTTTGATAAAGATCCATGTCCATGTTCTTCTAACTATGTAGTACATTCAGATGGAGCTTGTTCATATGTTTCTAGCTTCCCTGGATCTCCTTTTAGATGTTTCGCTCAACATGGGCCAGTTAACGGTCTTTGTTGCGAATAATTAAACTAAACCTATAAATTTATTATTATGAAAAAATCAATTTTAACTTTAGGAAAAGCTATCACTAAAGCTGATCAAAAAACTATTAACGGAGGTATTGCTCCTTGTGACTACTACCACCAATATAACTTATGTTTCGGACCAGTTCCTGGATGTCAACCTTGTGGTAGAATAGATGACTACGTTGGAGCAAGAAGTTGTGGGTTATTTATCCATTTTAGTTGTGAAGGTAGCGGTGGTTTCATTCCTAAATTCTAATATCTGATGAAAAAGTCAATTTTAAACTTAGGTACAGTTCTTAATAAAAAGGAACAAAAAGAAGTTAACGGAGGACTATACTGGTGTGCTGGTGGTAATGCCCACACTACAAATAGATGGTGTCCAGTACGTTGCTTCAAAGGGAACTGCTTGCTATAATTATAGCTGCATCAATTAGCTTAGGAGGGGGTAACTCCTCCTTTTTTTAAAACAATACTTATGCCTCAGAATAATTCAGACATAGAAATTCGCAGTGAAGAAGTACAAGAAATTTTATCGCATGTGCCCAATTGGATGATTCGTTGGGGAAATACCTTATTTCTTCTATTGATTCTCTTATTACTATTTATTTCATGGTTTATCAAATACCCCGATGTCATATCTACACAAGTTATGGTAACAACTTCTTTTCCTCCAGAAAAAATATACGCAAATACGCGAGGAAAATTCGAAGTTTTTTTAACAAACGAAAACAACCCAATACAAAGAGGAGATGTACTCGCAGTTATTGAAAATAGTGCATCTTATAAAGATGTTTTACTTTTAAAAAGCATCATCGATACAATTCACACAAATGTCAATAACTTCAAATTTCCAATAGATGAAATCCCTCCAATGATTCTTGGAGATATTACTACTAGCTACTCTCAATTTGAAAACGATTATTCTGAATATATCTTAAACAAAAAGCTAACTCCTTTTAAATCAGAAAACATTGCTAATCAAATGTCTGTGATAGAGTCCAAAAGCAGACTACAAATCCTATTATCTCAAAAAGAAATGAGTAGTAAGGAACTCAGTATAAAAGAAAATGATTTAGAAAGAAGTCTTAAAATGTATGAAAAAGGAGTTATTTCAGCAAAAGAAAAAGGACTTAGAGAAGTATCTTTTCTACAAGCTCAAAGAACACATCAAGGTTTAGAAACTTCTATTTCACAAATACGAGAACTTATTAGTAGTTCTAATAGAAATTTAAAAGGTTCTTCTATCAAAAAAATTCAAAATGACACCCGCCTTCAAAAGAAAGCGATTCAATCATTTTTATATTTAAAAAAAGCTATTAAAGATTGGGAAAGGCAATATGCCTTAACAAGTTCAATAAATGGCAAAGTATCTTTTTTGTCATATTGGAATGAAAATCAAACCGTTCAACAAGGTGATCTAATCTTTACAATTTTACCAGATAAAAACACAACTTTTATAGGTAAAATAAAAGCTCCTGCTACCAATTCAGGAAAAATTAAAAAAGGACAAAAAGTTCAAATAAAGCTACTGAACTATCCTTCTGATGAATTCGGAGAACTCAATGGAGAAGTACAGTCAATTTCACTTTTACCGGATGAAAAAGGCAACTACCTAATAGATGTTAAATTACCTCAGGATTTAAAAACAACTTATGAAAAAGAAATTGTATTTCGACAAGAAATGCAGGGGACTGCAGCTATTATAACTGAAGATTTACGATTGATAGAACGATTTTTCTATCAACTTAAAAATATAATTAAATAAAACATCATTCGCGAAGGATAGACACAAGCCTTGAGTGTCTTTAAAGTGTTCAAGGGTTTAATCAAATTAATCTTATTAATATGAAAAATTCAATTTCAAATTTAGGTTCAATACTAAGTAGTAAAGAACAAAAAAGCATTAACGGAGGGAAACATGAATCTTGTTTTACTCACAAAGATTGCCCTGCTGGTCAAGGTTGTTGTCCAATGCTCGGTTTGTGTTTTAGAGATGACTACCCTAGTTGTCATTTAATCTAAAATATCAACTTACGTAACCAAACTAACAAACTATTATAAATAAGATTTGAACTCTTTTTACATGTATAATTTATAACCCTTAAATTTTAAGGAAACAATCAAATTTTAATTATGAAAAAAAACATTTTAAACTTAGGAACACAGTTAAACAGAATTGAACAACAAACTATTAAAGGTAGTGATTTTGACAATGCTCCACTAGGGGAGTGCTTAGAGCCAGGAACATTTCCTCCAGTAGTTATTGCTAGAGTTCCTTGTAATCAAAAATGTCCAAATGGGTTAACTCCTTTTTGTTTTGCTACAGAAGGAGGAGAGTTATTTTAATATACTTATCTCGTTTAACTAAGAAAATCAAAGGAGAAGCCTAGGCTTCTCCTTATTTACATTATGTTACATATTAAGTCCAAATTAATCCAATTTATCTCTCAATATAAAAATTAAAGAATTCGCATTTTCAGGATCAAAATTTTCAGGCAAATAATGTCCGCTACCATCTGTTTTTAGAATCAGACCATCGCTATAAAAAGTAAACTTATCTAAACTCCACAAACAAGTCAATACATCATGATTATTTAGGTAATAAATTAAATCTTGTAAATCATTTATATACAATTCTTTATTTGGAAAGTAAATTTCTAATTTTCTATTCTCAATTATTTCGATTAAATATTGATAATAAGACATTTGAGAATCTAAGATACCTCCCCAACGAAAAGGGTCTGGTATTGCGGCTGATTTTGGAGGTGTTCCACCACTAGCAGTTGGGCTAGTATGCCAATTATAATTATTAAATTGTTCATGAAAAGCAATTTCAAATGGATTTTCATCTAACAAGTCTGAATCTAATAGTGACGCCAACTCTATTTTTTTTGTTCTCTTATTTGTTATAAACCTATTAAAATAATGTCTAGCATCTTTATTTTCTATTATTGCCTTTCCAATTAAAAAAGAAGCCATATACATGATACGTTCATTTTCATCTTTAACATTATCTTTTACAGGTTCTGTTAAAAATAAATTCCTCTCCTCCCCTTTTTGTAACTTTTGAACAATTTCAACTTCGTCGTTATTTTGTGTGCAAGACGCACAAAAAATAAGAGCCATACTAATTAATCTTAAAAACTTCATAAATTACTTTTAAATATTCATACTAAGTTCAAAAGTACAAAGGAACTTAGGGGCAACTTTATCCAGTTCAAATTCGTTCATGCTGAGTTCAAATACGTTATAAAAGAATTAAAACAAATCTTTTAAAACCATCTCTTTTCTCCTAGTAGCTACTGGGATTTGAGCTCCTGTTTTGGTAATTAAAAAGCCTTCATTTGTGTACTTAGTTATGTAGGCTTTATTTATGATATAAGATTGATGACACTTTATAAACCTTTTTTTATCTAGCAATTCTTCCACTTTCTTCATAGGCTTAGAAATGACAATATTCTCCTCAAAAAGATAAAAAGTTGTATAATTTCCTTCTGATTTACAATACAGTATATCGTCAAATGAAACTAAATGCTGAGTATCTAATGTTTTCAGTACTATTCTACGATGTTCTCCTTCTCTATAATAATGATTTGCAATATTAACAGAGCTTCCTGTAGTGTTTTCTTTTTCAATTGTATTAATTGCCTTGTTTACAGCCTCCTTAAATTCATCATCATCTATGGGCTTTAATAAATAATCTAATGCTCCCAAACGAATTGCTTTTATGGCATGAGAGTCAAAACCAGTTATAAAAATAATCTTGAAATCAATCTCGTTTAACTCTGATAAAATGTCAAAACTAGTACCATCTCCTAAATCAACATCCATAAAAACTAACTGAGGTTGGTACCTTATAATTTTTTCAATCCCTTCTTTAACAGAAATTGCTTCATCTATTATGGTTAACTCATTGCGAAAATCTTGAAAGACTCTCTTTTTTATGTTTTCCCTTACATGTCTTTCATCTTCAACTATCAATGTTTTTAGCATTTCTAATATAATTTATAAGGTATTTTTAATAACACCTTTGTTCCCCTATCTTGTTTGTTTAATTCCTTTTTATTAACAATAATTATTCCTTTTCCTGTCATTTTTTTTAAAAACTCATCAATTAACTTTACTGAAGATTTCTTATTCAAACCATTTTCATCAATTCCAACTCCATCATCGTCAATAATACAACTAAGAAACTTATTTTCTAACTCTAATTGAATTTTTATATTTCCTGTAACCTCCTCTTTTTTAAAGGCATGAAGTATTGCATTTTCAACAAAAGGCTGCAACAGCATGGGCGGTATTAGTACTTCATCTTCTTCATTTATGGTGTTCTCTATACTATAGTTAAACCTTCCTTGAAATCTAAATTGTTGCAGTTCTATATAGTTTTGTAAAGACTCTAACTCATCTTCTATGGGCACATAATTTTTTGTAGAATTTTCAAAAATAGCCCTTAACAACTTAGAAAATTTTTGAATATACTTTAATGACTTTTCTTTATCATCTTCAATATTATTCTTTATCAAACTTAAGCTATTAAATGTAAAGTGAGGATTCATTTGAGAACGTAACAAACGCTGATGTAATAAAAAGTTATCCTGTTCTATTTTAAACTTACGTTGTCTGTAAAAATTCAACACAAGTATTCCTATTACTATGGCTAATAACAATAATACTGCTAAAATGTATTGATTTCTTTCAAAAATAAAACTCTCTATCTCTGCTTCTCTCTTTTCTTTTTCTAAGGTAATCTCTTTTTCAAAAGCCACTTTAGAAGCTTTTAGCTCGCTATCAATCCTTTCTGAATAATTCTTATCCTGATACTTAAATATTGAATCTAACTTAGCCATCACTGAAGTCAAATTTTCTTTTCGGTAATGTGATACTTCCAAACTCTTTTTTAGAGCTGCTCGTTGATCATCATACTCAATATCACTGATTCCTAAATTGTATACAGAATCTAAATATTGTTCAGCGATGTTGTACTTTTTTAAACCGATATATGAATTTGACAGGTTAATATAATTATTAACCAACCTTTGTTTAATTAAATTCTTTTGTTTTAACTGTTTTGTAAAAAATAAAGCTTTATCAAATTCAACAATGGCCTTATTATAAAAACCATTCTTGTTATAGTAATAGCCTTTAGAAGCATAAAGTTGATATTTCCCAAGTGAATCTAGTTTATGTTCAAACTTAAAATTATCTAATATATCACCTGCCTTTTCTTGATTTTTTAAAGTACTATATAAAACAGCATTACTAATTTTTGACATACCATGATTAGCAGTATCTCCTGCTTTTAAAAAGTAATCTGCAGCCAATTTACTTGCTGCTAAAGCTCCTTCATATTCTTCTAAAGCTAACTTTACGTTGTGCTTAAATTGATAAACAAATGCTTTATTTTTATAGTCATCATCCTTTAACAAGGCTAACAACTTCTCATTTATTTTTTCTGCACTCAGATAATCATTCTTTTTACGATAATACACTAGAGACAACGCCCGGAAAAACAACACTTCTCTATCTGATTTTATTCTATCTGTTGTAAATGACGTTACATAGTTTAATATATTGATTGCTTCATCATATTTACCCAAACTATAATTAAACCTTGATTTAGCAAAACTATACTCTGCTTTTAATGAATCCGATAAGTGTTCTTTTGGTATATTTTCTAATTCTTCTAAGTAGTAGTTTAATGAATCTGTTTCTAAATAAACTTTCGTATTGTAGTAATGTGGTAAGTTCGGTTCTTCTAAATTGCTCAGTCTTTTTTGACATCCGAAAAACACAATAAAGCTAAACAATAGTTGTAGTAGTATTCTTTTCATACAAACTTATAAATAAATTTAACAAAGCTAATTATTTTCTATTTATGTTTTCTCTATATAAAGAACGTTCAGCTTCTGATTTTCTTTTATTTACTTAATTTTATAATGAAAACAGAAAAAATATAGAATGAAAAACAAATAATCACTAAATCTTAACAGTTTTGAATTCATTCTGCACAGATATGAATTTGTCTAAAAATGCTGTTCTTCTACTTCTATATTCGTCTTCACAATTAATAACCTACTACTTATTTTATGGAACACTCATTAACAAATCTTGTACAAAGATTATTAAAGAGCAATACAATCTCTTTTGATAAAGACGAATTGATTTTTCAAATACAAAGTCATCCGTCATATCCAAGTTTACATGCTATCACTGGTGTATTAGATCATTTCAATATTGAAAATGTTGCTGCAGATGTTCCTGCTAATAAAGAAACTTTGGTACAATTACCTGACTGTTTCTTAGCTCAAATATCCACAGATAACAGAAAAGATCTTGTTATTGTACAAAGGAAAGGTTTAGACTATTTTATTTACAATTCAGAGAACAAAAAAGAAAAATATACTGAAGAAGAGTTTCTTCAAAAGTTTACAGGAATTATTGTTGCTGTAGAAAAAACAGGTGAGAGTGTTCAACCAGAGAAGAAATCTAATCTTATCAAATTTATAGCTCTTGGTTTGTTAATTAGTTTAACAGGTTTCTCTTTGTATCAAAGTTCAGTTAATTTATTTACACTTGGCTATTTCGTATTATCTGTTGTCGGAATTGTTACAAGTATTGCTATTGTTAAACAAGAATTAGGATTAAAAACATCTATCGGAAATGCCTTTTGTTCAGGAGCAGATGATAAGAAAGATTGTGATGCTGTATTAACCTCTAAAGGAGCAGAAATTATAAAAGGATATAAACTTAGTGATTTAAGTGTGTTATATTTTTCTGGACTTACTCTATTAACGTTAGCACAAATTTCTAATCCTGCCATTGCCTATACCATTAGTTTATTAGCAATTCCAGTTACTTTATATTCTATCTATTATCAATATGCTGTTGTAAAAAAATGGTGTATGTTATGTTTGAGTATTGTAGGGGTTTTATGGTTACAAGCAGCAGTTCCTTTAATTACCAATACGTATATCACTGAATTTGTACCAACCAGCTTTGTTACTTTTGGTATCGTTGCTTCAATAACCTGGTTAGCTTGGTATTATATAAAACCATTAGTAGCAGAAGTAACTGAATTAAGAAAAGAAAAAATAGAACATGTTAAGTTTAAAAGAAACTTTACGTTGTTTGATAATTTATTACAAAAATCACCGCAATTACATACCCAAATAACAAACAGTCAAGAGATTGTTTTTGGAAATCCTAACTCAACTTTAGAGTTAACCATTGTAACCAATCCATTTTGTGGACATTGTAAGCCTGTGCATGAGCATATTGATGAGATTTTACATCGCTATGCAAATAATGTAAAGATCAAAATCAGGTTCAATATCAACATTCAAGACAAAGAAGGTGATGCTGTAAAAATTACTAGTCGTCTTATAGAAATATACCATACCCAAGGAAGTGAGGCTTGTTTAAAAGCTATGGATGCTATTTACGGAGGAGAAAAGCCAGAGAAGTGGTTGCAAACTTATGATAATTGCAATCAAAAAGAATTGTATATCGAAGAATTAGAAAGAGAAAACACTTGGTGTCAAGATAACTCGATTAATTTCACTCCAGAAATATTAGTAAACGGAAGATCATTCCCTAAAGAATACAATAGAACAGACCTAATCTTCTTTATAGAAGAACTAGAAGAAAAACATCAGGAATTAGTTACTGTTTGATCGGTCAATTGCTATTCTTAAAAGAAAACGTTTTTGGGAAAATTGCTCCTTTAAAATAAAATATTCTCTCGCGAAGAATAGACACAAATGGTGAGTGTCTTTAAATGTTCACCTAACAAATAACTTTAACTATTTTCTATTATGAAAAATTCAATTTTAAACTTAGGAACAGCATTAAAAAGAGCTGAACAAAAACAAATTAACGGTGGACGAAAATATTGCGAATCACATGAAGATTGTGGAACAGGATGCTGTAATACCTCGCGTTTCTGCCAAGTTTTTGGAGCTCCAAACACAGGAGGGCTTTTATGTGATGGGAGTTTATCTCTATAAAAAATCTCATTCATAAAAACTGCAAGACTAGTATTAATATAATTAAAAAACATGAAAAATTCAATTTTAAACTTAGGAACAGCTTTAAAAAGAACTGAGCAAAAACAAATTAATGGAGGTAGAAAACAATGTGATGCCAACGATGATGGAAACTGTGAAGATTTCGGAAGACATTGTGCTGAATTTTATTGTCGTTTTATTCTTCAATAAAACAACCTAAAAACAGTGTTATGCAGAATACTGTTTCTAATTTAAAAAGGAGAATTAAATGGTTCTCCTTTTATCTAAAACTATATATAGTTGAAAAAATTTCCATCATATCAACAAACTGAAGCAAAAGATTGTGGTCCAACATGTATCAAGATCATTGCAAAACATTATGGTAAAACAATTAACACACAACAACTACGTAAATTAAGTGAGACCACTAGAGAAGGTAGTAGTTTATTAGGATTAAGTGAGGCTGTTGAATCAATCGGATTCAAATCCTTAGGGATAAAACTAGCGTTTAATAAGCTTAAAGAAGCTCCTTTTCCTTGTATTATCCATTGGAATAAAAATCACTATGTAGTTTTATATAAAATAAAAAAGGATACAGTATACATTTCTGATCCTGCTCATGGGCTCATCACCTTTACCAAAGAAGAATTCATTCAACATTGGATAGGTAACAATGCCGATGAAAACACAGAAGAAGGTATTGCGTTACTTGTTGAACCTACTCCTAAGTTTTACAGCGAGGAGTTTGAAGAAGATGAAAAGTTTGGCTTTGGATTTATTTTCAGATATCTCTTTAAATACAAAAAGTTTGTTGTTCAGTTAATCATTGGGCTATTAGCAGGAAGTTTATTACAATTAATTCTTCCTTTTTTAACCCAAAGTGTGGTAGATGTTGGTATTAAGAATCAAGACATCAACTTTGTGTACTTAATCTTATTTGCACAGTTGTTCTTGTTTATTGGAAAAGCTTCTTTAGAGATTATTAGAAGTTGGATTCTATTACATCTTAGTACAAGAATCAATATTTCTTTGATTTCCGATTTTTTCATCAAGTTAATGAAATTACCTATTTCTTATTTTGATGTGAGAATGACAGGAGATTTATTACAAAGAATCAATGATCATAAACGTATTGAGAGAATCTTAACGACATCCTCTTTAACAGTATTGTTCTCCTTTTTCAATTTAATCATATTCAGTTTTGTACTGGCATACTATAGCTTACAAATATTTGGTGTTTTTGTACTGGGAAGTGTCTTGTATTTCGGTTGGGTACTTTTCTTCTTTAAGAAACGAAAAGAGCTTGATTACAAACGATTCTCTCAAGTAAGTCAAGAACAAAGTAAAGTGATTGAGCTGATCAATGGAATGCAGGAAATAAAACTCCATAATGCCGAAAGACGTATGCGATGGAATTGGGAATATGTACAAGCCAGGTTGTTTAAAGTAGCGACCAAAAGTTTAGCCTTAGAACAAACACAAAGTGTAGGATCTAACTTTATCAACGAACTTAAAAACATGTTCATTACCATACTCTCTGCCAAACTAGTAATTGATGGAAACATCACACTAGGTATGATGATGGCTATTAGTTATATCGTAGGACAATTAAATGGTCCTATTACACAGCTAATCAATTTTATGAGAGATGTACAAGATGCACAAATATCGGTAGACAGGTTAGGAGAAATACACAACATGGAAGATGAGGAAAAACCAGAAGATGAAAAAGTAACACAAATTCCTCCAAATGCAGCCATCAAACTCAACAATATCTCTTTTAGATATACTGGAGGATTAGAACCTGTGTTAAAAGATTTATCTCTTGAAATACCGGCTAATAAGACTACCGCTATTGTAGGAGTTAGTGGTAGTGGAAAGTCTACACTTATGAAACTATTGTTAGGCTTTTACCAAGTAGACAAAGGAGATATTATGATTAACAATTTCAATTTAAAGAATATCTCACAAAAGGAATGGAGAAGAAACTGTGGAGTGGTGATGCAAGAAGGATACATCTTTAATGATTCTATTGCTAAGAACATTGCTGTAGGAGAAGATTATGTAGATAAAGAGAAGCTAGCACATGCTATCGATGTAGCAAACATATCTGATTATATAGAGAGCTTGCCTTTAGGATACAATACCAAGATAGGAAGTGAAGGTAATGGACTAAGTACAGGACAAAAGCAACGTTTACTAATTGCTAGGTCTGTATATAAAAATCCGAAGTTCTTATTCTTTGATGAAGCTACCAGTGCTTTAGATGCCAATAATGAAAAGGTAATTATGGGAAAACTGAATACCTTTTTTGCAGATAAAACTGCAGTGGTGATTGCCCATAGGTTGAGTACGGTAAAAAATGCACATCAAATTGTGGTATTGGACAAAGGAAAGATCATTGAAAAAGGAACTCATCAAGAGTTAATCAAATTAAAAGGAAGTTATTATCACCTAGTAAAAAACCAATTAGACCTAGGTAAATAAAACAGACATACACCTTGAATGTCTTTAAATAGCTCAAGGAACAATTAATCAAACTTAAAATTTTTTAATTATGAAAAAATCAATTTTAAATTTAGGAAAAGCTATCACGAAAGCTGATCAAAAAACTATTAACGGAGGTAGAATGTTAGCTCATGGTGGTTACCAATGTTGTAATGCTTGGGGATGTGGTGCATGTGTTACTGGTTCAAATGAAGACTGTAGCGTATACGGAGAAGATGTATATGGGCAACATTGTACCGTAGGAGGAGCTTCTTTAACGGCAGCTATACAATAAAATGCTTCCAAAAGCCCACGTAATCGTGGGCTTTTTTAAATTAAACTTACTTAAAAATTGTAACAATATCATTGTTATAATGATTACACAAAACATATAAAACTTTCGCGAAGAATAGACACAAACCTTGGGTGTCTTTAAATAGTTCAAGGATTTTATCAAATTTTAAATTATATAAAATGAAAAAATCAATTTTAAACTTAGGAAAAACATTAGACAAAACTGAACAGCAAAACATTAACGGAGGTATGAGACGTTGTTCTTCATTATTCTTTTGCGCATTTGATTGTGGTGAAGGAGATGCATGTGCCGTTCCAAACGGATTAGGTGGAGCGAATAGAGGTACAATTGTTAACGGACAATGTTGTTTATAATATTATGAAAAAGTCAATTTTAAACTTAGGACAAGCTTTAAACAAAGCTGAGCAAAAACAAGTTAACGGAGGAAATAGTTGCCCAGGCCCAATTTGTTATGGAATTAGTGCAATGGGATGTGGTACTTGTGAGCAATATCATACACTTCCTGACAACTGTAAAATGAGAGTTTTAGTAAGCGTTAACTGTTTCGGAATTTAATTATAGAATGAAAAAGTCAATATTAACTTTAGGAAAAGCCTTAAATAAGGAGGCACAGCAAAAAGTGAACGGAGGTATGTTTACCAACAACTGTTTTAACATTACAGATAGCTCTAGCTGCACTGCTAAAAGAGGTTGTCAATGGTTTGGATGTTATTGTGGACCAAATACTCCACATTTTGCTCCTTGCTAGTATATAATCAAATCTTTCGCGAATAACGACACATTCCTTGAGTGTCTTTAAATGGTTCAGGGGTAAGATTCAATTATAAAAATCATAGAAATGAAGAAATCTATATTAAATTTAGGAAAAAGTTTAAATAAAAATGAGCAAAAGCAAATTGCTGGTGGTAAAAGACGTTGCGAAACTGTAAGCGACTGTCCACCTAATAATTGCTGCATGCATAATGCCTGTTTACCGGAAACACATTTTCTTTGTTTTTGGATTGGGTAAATTATTTGCTTTATTTGACAAATCAAATTACGATGCTCGTATCATATACGAGCATCTTTTAACAAAAAAATATGCCAGAAAATAATTCAGACATAGAAATTCGAAGTGAAGAAGTACAAGAAATTTTAAGCCATGTTCCTAATTGGATGATTCGATGGGGAAATACTTTGTTTCTTTTATTAATTATAATGCTATTATTTATCTCATGGTTCATTAGATATCCTGATGTAATTTCTACCCAAGTCATGGTAACCACCTCATTTCCTCCAGAGAAAATCTACGCGAACTCAAAAGGTAGATTTGAAGTTTTTTTAACCAGTGATGATCGTAAAGTACACTCGGGTGAAGTATTAGCCGTTATAGAAAATAGTGCCTCTTATAAAGATGTTTTATTATTAAAAAGTATTGTTGATAATATTAAAACCGACACTGACGATTTCAAATTTCCCTTAGATGATATTCCTCCTATGATTTTAGGAGACATCACTACCAGCTATGCACAATTCGAAAATGATTATTCTGAATACACTTTAAATAAAAAGCTCACTCCTTATAAATCTGAAAGCCTTGCCAATCACATGTCTGTCTTAGAAGCTAAAGGCAGATTGCAAATTTTACTATCTCAAAGAGAGTTGAGTAAAAAAGAACTTGAAATCAAACAAAATGACTTAGAACGAAGTCGCAAAATGTTCGAAAAGGGAGTAATTTCTGCTAAAGAAAAAGGGCAAAGAGAAGTAGAACATTTACAAGCAGAAAGAGGTCATAAATCACTAGAAACCTCAATTTCTCAAATTCGTGAACTAATCAGTAATTCCAATAGAAATTTAAAAGGCACATCGATTAAAAAGACACAAAACGATATTCGCTTACAAAAGAGGGCCATTCAGTCTCTCTTCCATTTGAGAAAAGCTATTAAAGATTGGGAAAGACAATATGCCTTAACCAGTTCTATTGATGGAAAGGTTTCCTTTTTATCATATTGGAATGAAAATCAAAACGTACAACAAGGGGATTTAATCTTTACCATTATTCCAACTAAAAGTACTTCTTATATCGGAAAAATAACTGCTCCTGCGGCCAATTCAGGAAAAATTAAAAAAGGACAAAAAGTACAAATAAAACTATTGAATTATCCTTCTGATGAATTTGGAGAACTCAATGGAAAAGTGAAGTTTATTTCGTTGCTCCCAAATGAAAAAGGAAACTATTTAATAGATGTTGATTTACCACAAGATTTAAAAACTACCTACGGAAAAGAAATTGCTTTCAGACAAGAAATGCAAGGAACAGCTGACATTGTTACTGAGGATTTAAGATTGATAGAACGTTTTTTCTATCAGCTTAAAAATATTATCAAATAATATTGAATCTCATATCATAAAAAACACTAAATTAGCAGGCTTGCTAAAAATGTAAGTTTAGCAAACCAAATTGTTAATTAATTTAAAAGATATATGAGTATGAGTCCGAATGATGACAGAAAAATAAAAGAAAAATTACAATCAAAAACTTGGAACGAAATAAAAACTAACGATAGCTGGGCTATTTTTAAAATCATGTCTGAATTTGTTGAAGGATATGAGAAATTAAGTAAAATTGGACCATGTGTATCAATCTTTGGTTCTGCTAGGACAAAAACAGACCACCCTTATTATAAATTAGCAGAAGAAGTTGCTTTTCAATTAACTCAAAACGGATTTGGAGTAATTACTGGTGGAGGTCCTGGTATCATGGAAGCCGGTAATAAAGGTGCTCATAGAGGAAAAGGTACTTCTGTAGGTTTAAACATTGAATTACCATTTGAACAACATGACAATCCATGGATTGACCATGATAAAAACTTAGAATTTGATTATTTCTTTGTTCGTAAAGTAATGTTTGTAAAATACTCTCAAGGTTTTGTAGTAATGCCAGGTGGTTTTGGAACTTTAGATGAACTTTTTGAGGCAATTACTTTAATTCAAACTAATAAAATTGGACGATTCCCTATTGTTTTAGTTGGAAAGAAATTTTGGAGTGGCCTATTAGATTGGATTAAAAACACCCTTTTAGAAGAAGGAAATATCAGTGAAAAAGATTTAAATTTGTTTAGAGTGGTGGATACGGCAGAAGAAGCGGTAGAGCATTTTAATAAATTCTATGCTAAATATCAATTGAAACCAAACTTCTAAATCATTATATTTAAAGCTCGTTAACGTTAACGAGCTTTTTTATTTTATACTTTGAAGTTAAACAAACCTCTTTTAATACTCTACTTATCTTGCTTGTGCTGTTTACAATTAATAGCACAAACGAATGTTATTGAAATAAAGGCCCGATTGAATGATGACCAACAAACGCTTTTTATTCAACAAAACACTTTATTTTACAACAACTCAAAAGATACACTTACCAGTGTTTTTCTACATAACTGGGCAAATAGTTTTAAAAATAATGACACCCCACTTGGTAAAAGATTTATGGAAGACTATAAGAAAAACTTCTATTTTTCTAAAGATAAAGACAAGGGGTACACAAAAATTAACAACCTAAGCGTTAATTTCGAACCAACAGCTTTTAAGAATGTTAGAAACAAACCGGACATTTTAGAAGTTCTTTTAAACCAAAAATTACTACCAAAAGATAGTATTAACATTACAACTACCTATAAAGTTAAAATTCCAAATGCAAGGTTTACTAGTTATGGTAAAACCAAAAATGGATATCATTTACGATTTTGGCATTTGATTCCTGCAGTATATGACGGCCAATGGAATATCATGAGTAATCTTAATATGGATGATTTGTTTCAAGAACCAACAAATTATAAAATCAAAATAGACTTACCCAAAAAGTTTGAACTTGAAAGTAATTTATACCAGTACAAAACTCCAAAAGACACTATTAATGAATATTATTTAATTGGGAATAAAAAGAAAGATATAATCCTTAATATCAATACACCTTCTAAATTCTATTCATTCAAAGCACATCAAAAAGAGATTAAAACAGATGCATTTAACGGTAAACTAACTAAAAATGAAATCTCTGATATAATTGACCGACAGCTAAAGTTTATTGAAAACTATCTGGGAAAAAATCCTCATAATGAATTTTTTTTAGACTCCAGAACTGTTAATAAAAACTCTTTAAGAGAAATTTATGGTTTACCTAGTTGGCTTAAACCTTTCCCAAAAACTTTTCGATGGGAAGTACGCTTTTTTAAAGCGCTCACAAAGAAATATATCGATGACGCTTTAAACTTTAATAGAAGGAAAGACTATTGGTTTGCAGATGGACTCGAAACTTTTTTAATGATGGAGTATATGAAAACCTATTATCCAGATATTACAATACTGGGTAAATACTCCAAATACTGGCCCATAAGCACCTATAACTTAGCCAAACTAAAACAAAACGATAAATACCCTTTTATTTACCAATTTAGTGCAAGAAAATTCTTTGATCAGGCATTAACAACAAGGGCCGATTCTTTGTCCAATTTTAATAGAAAAGTAGTAAGTAAATACAAAGCTGGTCTAGGATTTAAATACTTACAAGGTTTTATTGGTGATAGTATTTTAAAATCCTCTCTTCAGGAGTTTTATAAAAAACAAAGTTTTCGTACAACCTATAGTCAGGTATTCAATGAAATACTACAAAAAAACACTTCTGAAAACTTAGATTGGTTCTTTAATGATTACCTGAAAACAAGTAAAAAAATTGATTACACCATTAAAAAGGTAAAGTTTACAAAAAATAGAGATTCTATATTAGTAACAATTAAAAATAAAAGAAATGTAACTGCACCAGTAGCTTTATACGGAATCCAAGATAAAAAAATTGCTACTAAAACATGGATTTCAGGAATTGATTCTACAAAGACTGTAAAGCTTAAACTTGGTAATTATAACAAGTTGGCCTTAAACTATGAACAAATATATCCTGAACATAATTTTTTAGACAACTTTAGAAACGTTAATAATAGTCTTATTAACAAACCTTTACAGCTGCGTTTTTTTAAAGATGTGGAGAACCCGTACTATAACCAAATTTTCTATTTCCCAGATTTTAAATACAACCTATACGACGGAGTTATTTTGGGTATTAACTTTAACAACCAACATATTATAGAACGTAATTTTGAATTCAGATTAACTCCAACTTATAGTACCAGAAGTCAAAACTTTACAGGTTCCTATCTTTTTGCATACAATCACTTTCTCGAAGACTCTAAAATTTATAAAATACGATATGGAGTTAGTGGTAGTAATTTTCATTATGCTCCAGAACTAGGTTATAATACCTTCTACCCATTTTTTACACTTCAATTTAGAAGAAATACTTTAAGAGATGTAGGTTCTCAATTCATTTTAGGTAGATTGATTTATGTTAATAAAGATGTTGCTATCAATACCCCAAAAACAGATAGAGACAATTACAAAGTTTTAAACTTAAGATACATTTATAGTAAACCAAATGTTATTCACAGGCTTCAATATGCAATCAATGCAGAATATTCAGAAAACTTCTCAAAAATCTCTACAGATATTCGTTATAGAAAATTCTTTGATGTAAATAAAAGTTTTGACATTCGTTTCTTCGGAGGTGTATTTACCCACAATAATACAGAAGGAAACTACTTTAGCTTTGGTTTAAATCGAGGTACGGATTATTTGTTTGAACAAAACTTATTTGGAAGATCAGAAAACTCAGGTTTTTTTAGTCAGCAATTTGTTATTGCCGATGGTGGATTCAAATCCAACTTCGATCAACCCTATTTTGCCAATCAATTTATTGGTTCTGTAAATACTAGTGTAAGTATATGGCGATGGGCTGAGGTATATAACGATTTTGCTGTTTTAAAAAATAGAGGAGCCAACCCAAAGTTCTTTTATGAAAACGGAATTCGTTTAAATTTTATTCCAAATATTTTTGAATTTTACTTCCCAATATATACAAATCAAGGTTTTGAGGTTACTAAAGAAGCTTATCCTACAAAAATCAAATTTATAATTACCACAAACTTAGACCAGATTTATAATTTTTTCAGAAGAGGAATATTATAAAACATTCAATAAAAAGTCTTTTTTTTCTTTTTTTTTGAATTATTCTCAGTAAAAATTAAAATTTTTAAATATCAATTAAAAAAACTATCTTTGTAAGCGTATCAAAATTAGAAGATTATGACGCAGAATACCGAACTAGCTAACACTCAACAACTTTCTTTCGAAGATTTTAAAAATGAAGTTTTAAATGATTACAGAATTGCACGTATAAGTCGTGAATGTAGTTTATTAGGACGTAGAGAAGTATTAACAGGAAAAGCGAAATTCGGAATTTTTGGTGATGGTAAAGAAGTACCTCAACTTGCCATGGCCAAAGCATTTCAAAATGGAGATTTCAGATCAGGTTACTACCGTGACCAAACATTTATGATGGCTATTGGAGAATTAAATCCTCAACAGTTTTTTGCTGGATTATATGCTCATACCGATATTGCCATAGAGCCTATGTCTGCAGGACGTCAAATGGGAGGTCATTTTGCTACACATTCTTTAGATGAAAATGGAGAATGGAAAAATTTAACTGCTCAAAAAAATTCATCGGCTGATATTTCACCTACTGCTGGGCAAATGCCACGTTTATTAGGATTAGCTCAAGCTTCGAAGATATATAGAAACGTAGAAGGGTTAGAAAACCACACTAATTTTTCTAACAAAGGAAATGAAGTTGCTTGGGGAACAATTGGTAATGCCAGTACCAGTGAAGGGTTGTTTTTTGAAACAATTAATGCAGCAGGAGTTTTACAAGTACCAATGGTAATGAGTGTTTGGGATGACGAATATGGTATTTCAGTTCACGCTCGTCATCAAACAACCAAAGAAAACATTTCAGAAATATTAAAAGGATTCCAAAGAGATAATGAAAATAACGGATACGAAATTTTTGTTGTAAACGGATGGAATTATGTAGAGTTAATTGACACGTACAATAAAGCAGCTAAAATTGCTCGAGAAGAGCACGTACCTGTTTTAATTCATGTAAAAGAGTTAACGCAACCACAAGGACACTCAACTTCTGGTTCTCATGAACGTTATAAGTCTAAAGAACGTTTAGAATGGGAACAGGATTTTGATTGTATTGCTCAAATGAGAAAATGGATTTTAGAGTTTGAATTAGAAGATGAAAATGGAGCAACTTTAAAATTTATTGATACTGAAGAAGATTTAATTGCTATTGAAAAAGAAGCAAAAAAAGAAGTAAGTAAAGCAAAACGTGCTGCTTGGAGTTCTTTTACAAACGAGATAAAATCGGAAGTAGCTACAGCTCTTGATTTACTGGACAGGGTAGCTCAAAAAAGTAGTAATCGTACTTTTATAAGTAAATATAAAAGCGATTTAGCAGCTATTGACGAACCTATTAGAAAAGACATTTTAGTAGCTGCTAGAAAAAGTTTACGTCATTTAAAAGACGAAAGTTTTGCTGAAAAAATAGAATTACAAAATTTCATAAAAAATGCCATCGATGCTGCTGCAGTAAAATACTCTGCTCATTTACTAAGTGAATCTGAAAAGGCTGCTCAAAATATAGCATCGAATGTACCAACATATGCTTCAGAAAAAAATATGGTAGATGCTCGTGTTATTATGCGAGATAATTTTGAAGCTATCTTTAAAAAACATCCAGATGTACTTGTTTTTGGTGAAGATGCAGGACATATTGGAGACGTAAATCAAGGTCTAGAAGGTTTACAAGAAAAATTTGGTGAATTACGTGTATCGGATACTGGAATACGTGAAGCAACTATATTAGGACAAGGTATTGGTATGGCAATGCGTGGTTTAAGACCAATTGCCGAAATTCAATATTTAGATTATTTATTGTATGCTTTACAAATTATGAGTGATGACCTAGCTACACTTCGTTACCGTACTTTTGGAAAACAAAAAGCACCGCTAATCATACGTACTCGTGGACATCGCTTAGAAGGTATTTGGCACTCAGGATCTCCAATGGGCGGAATCATCAACAACATTCGAGGTATTCATGTATTAGTACCTAGAAATATGACAAAAGCAGCTGGTTTCTATAACACTATGTTAGAAAGTGATGATCCTGCTTTAATTGTAGAATGTTTAAACGGATACCGCTTAAAAGAGGAATTACCAACCAATTTAGGTGAGTTTAAAACTCCTATTGGTGTTGTTGAAACAATTAAAGAAGGAACAGATATTACCATTGTTTCTTACGGATCTACATTAAGAATCGTTGAAGAAGCTGCTAGAGATTTAGCTCAAGTAGGCATTGATATTGAAATCGTTGATGCACAAAGTTTATTACCTTTTGATATCAATCATGACACTGTAAAATCGGTAGCTAAAACAAATCGTTTATTAGTGGTTGATGAAGATGTACCTGGGGGAGCTTCAGCATACTTATTACAAGAAATTGTTGAAAACCAAAATGGATATCGTCACCTAGATAGTAAACCACAAACATTAAGTGCGAAAGCACATAGACCTGCTTATGGTACTGATGGTGATTATTTCTCTAAACCGTCTGCCGAAGATATTTTTGAAAAAGTTTATGAGATAATGCATGAAGCAAATCCTCAAAAATTCAAAAGTTTATATTAACAAAATAAAAAAAGCGACTTTGTTTAAAGTCGCTTTTTTTATTCTTTAGGTTAGTTTAAGTCTATTTAGAATCTTCATTCTCTGCCTTAGCTTCCTGAAGATCTACAAGAGTATTCTTAGATTTATAATCCTCTATTTTTGATTTTATCTTTTCGATAAATACAGAAGAAGATAAGTCTGAATTATCTATAATTTCTTGTAATGCCTCTATTCTTTCTGTAATTGTAGGTGCTTGATTTGCTAAAAAGGCATATTTAGCAGTAGCAATATCGACTGTGTTATTTGAAATATTGGAAGATTTTATCCATCCTTCTTCAATATATTCTCCATCAGTTCTTTTTCCTTTTACTTTAATCCACTCTCCTTGATTTTCTAGTGTTCCAATAATATCCATAACACTATATTTTTTGTCGGTCTTGGTAAGTAAATCAGGTCTCTTGTAAACGGTAGCATCTTCTAGGAAAGTCCCTACTTCACCATTAACAGCTAAAAAGCTAGCTCTCGTCCATCCTTCTTTACCATCTGTCAACTTTACTTTATAGTAAAGTTTTTTAGTTTTATCATCTGTAGTTTCTTCCCCTAATAAAGTAATTTTCTCTCCTAAACTCATAGAAGTTACCCATTTTCCTTTCGCATCAGGAGTTTCTCTAATAGATAATTTTTCTAACAAACAAATAGCAGAATTAGTTTCTTTGGTTTCTTTTTCTTGCAATTCAACTTTACTCTCGTTCGCAATGTTTTCTTTAATTTCATTTGATTTTCCGTTTTCTTTACAACTTGTCAAGAAAACTGACACTAACATAATAGCAATAAATATTCTTTTCATTTTAATTAAATTTTCAACAAATATAATTTTTTGAAAGAAGAATAACATGTTTATTTGAATTCTTAGCTAAAAACTCTTTATAAATATTCAAGCTATTAATTTCCTAATTCCAGTTGATTTTTTACTAGGTGATAATATTCTCCTTTACGATCTGTCAATTCCTTATGATTTCCAGACTCTACAATCTTTCCTCTTTTCAATACAATAATATTATCTGCATTTTTCACGGTTGAAAGTCGATGTGCTATGATAACTACAGTTTTACCCACAAAAAATTCTTGAAGATTATTGTGAATCAGTTTTTCATTTTCTGCATCCAATGCACTGGTAGCTTCATCTAAGAATATAAAATCAGGGTTTTTATAAATAGCTCTGGCAATCAATATTCGTTGCTTTTGTCCTCCACTTAGTTGCAGTCCAGAGTTACCTATTTTAGTATTGAATCTCATTGGTAAATGATTAATAAAATCGTTTGCACATGCAATATCACATACTTTCACCAATCTTTCATAGTCAATATTTGCATCAGAGAACGTTATATTTTCTGCAATGGTTCCGCTAAAAATATTTCCATCTTGCAGTACAATTCCACATTGCGATCTCCAGCTTGACGGTAATACATTATTCATATCTATGCCATCTACCGTAATTGCTTTAGGTTTGGTACTGTAAAAAGACAATAACAATTTTAACAACGTAGTTTTTCCACTACCACTCGCTCCTACAATTGCCGTTACTGTATTTTTCTTAATATTAAAACTAATATCATCAAGAATAGTAGGGCTAAATTTACCTGGATATTTAAACGATAAATTATCAACTACTATATCTGAAACTTCTCTCTTAGAAAAATCAATGTTTTTATTTTCATTCTCTTCCTTAGTTGCATAAATATCATTAACCCTATCATTAGATAATTTTGCGTCTTGTGTATCCTTAATAAAGGTGACTAAATTATTCATTGGACCAGTTAATTGACCAATTACATATGAAATACTTATCAAAGCACCCAATGTAATTTCACCCTCAATGATAAAATAAGCACAAATTCCTATGGCAATAATCTCCTTAATTTTGGTCAAAATATTTACTCCTACAAATTGATATGTATTGAGATACAACGAACGTAACTCTATATCATTCAATTTTTTTTGGATACCCGATATTTTATTAACAATATTGTCTTGAGCATTATTAACTTTAATCTCCGGCATATTCATAATAAATTCATAAATATGATTACTATTCTCTGAACTTTTCAAGAACATTGCATATTCTAAGATTGCCCTTCTTTTTAAAAATAGGAAAACCCATATAAAAGAAATGATACTCAAAGTAAAATAAGATATGAAAACCGTTGTATTATAATACAAAAGAATACTTCCAAAAATCAAAATATTTAAAATACTAATAACCAATTCTGGTCCTTTCCATGTCATATACGTTTGTATCTTATTCTGATCGTTAATTCTTTGAAGAGTTTCCGTATTTAATCGCGTATCAAAATATCTGACAGGTAGTTTGATTAATTTAAAGAGTAGATTTTCCTTTAAGTTAACACTCAAAGAAAAATTAAATTTCGTTAAGATGAGCCTGCTAAAAAATTCAGAAATAAAATAGGATAAAAACAATACTGCCTGAGACATAAGGAAAAAGTATACCATATTCATGCTCTTCGACATTACTCCTTCATCTATAATTTTTTGAAATAGAAATGGGATGGTCCAATTTGCTACCAAACTTATGACTAATAAGGTGAAGGCCAAGAGATACTTTACCTTATTTTTAATCAAAAACTTTTTGATATAATTGACAATAGGACTTGACAGTGGCTTTATAACCCCTTCATTATTTTTGAATTGAACTTTTTCAAAATCTTCATTGGGCTGTAATACAATTGCAATACCTTTTTCGTTGATACCTTTCCATTCATTTTCGAAAGTCTCTTTATCTAATTTCACTTTTCCATATGCTGGATCAGCTAAGTGAAACGTCAAATTTTCCCCTTTCTTATTTGCTTTATCATACACTAAAAAATGTTCTTGTTTCCAGTATAAAATAGTAGGATATGGAATGGTAATCAATTCCTCAGAACTCACTTTTATTACCGTAGGAGATAATCCAATCTTTTTTGCAGCATCTACAATATCATTAATAGAAACACCATTTCTTGTAAATTCAAAGTGTTTCTTTAACCCATTCAATGTTGCCTTTTTACCAAAATAGTTCACAATCATACATAAACATGCGGCTGCACAATCTGTACTAGTTAATTGGTAAACAAAAGGAAGTTTTTTACTCCTATTATACGGCAGCTTCAAGTATGTCTCTAACCTTAGCATAAATTACTTTATCTTTTTGAACATCATCAAATGAATACACACAATACCCTTCGTCATTCTCAAGGTTTTCTATTGCATGCTGCGTACAACCACCATTACAAACTGGCATTAACCTACAAGACAAACAAGGCTTGTTATTGAACTTAGAATTCATTCGTTTCTCTTCATATCCATCATCCCAAATTAAGTTTCCTTCTACATCAATATATCCGTTTCTGCTTTCCTTCTTGAAATCTCTTGCCGTGCATTTATACAAGTCTCCATTGTAATTAATAACGGCACTATTTCTCTTATCTGCATAACAAGAATCTAACACATTGTTTGCAGAGAACGAACCAGTAACTTTAAATCCTTTACTTGTAATTATTTCCATGTTTCTGTTCAATACAAGATCCAAATCATCTACTTGATCATTTTGCCATACTCTGTGGTAATCAATCAACAAGTTGTTTTCGATATTCTTCATATCAACATCTGCAAAATCATCAATTATCTTAAAGGTATTTTCTAAGTTTTCGTTGGTATAATTGATACGAAGTCTTACAAAAAATTCATTTTTTATAAGTAGTTTAATATTATCTACAATCTCAAAATAAGATCCTTTAGTTTTAGATACATATCTAATTTTATCATGCTCTTCTCTATATCCATCCAATGTGATTTGTAGGTTACAACTTAGGTCATTATCGTGGAAAAAGTCAACAAATTCTTGGTTTATCAAATAACCATTAGTGGTAAAACTAATATTATAGGTTTTGTCATACACCTCGCTTTCCTTTTTCAAATGCTCAATAATAGGAATGACATTTCGCTTAAAATACAGCAATGGTTCACCTCCAAAAAACGCCAATGTAAAATGTTTTAAGTTTTCATCTTGCAATTTTTTTGTAATGAATTTATTTACCCTTTCTACCATTTGATTTTTTAACCTAGAAGCTTTGATATGATCTTCATAACAATACCAACACTTAAAATTACAGTTCATGGTAGGGTTAATAGTCAAATGAAAAAACGAGTTGTTTTCATCAACTTTTTTTGAGACTTTTCTTACTTTTTCAACCTCATCAATTTCATTTTTAACTAAAAAATTATTTTCTGAAAGGTATTTGTAAAAAGCTGGATGAATTTGTTCTAATTCATCAATGTTTTCATTTTTCCCAGCTAAAAGCAATTCCTTTAAATCGTGTTCTAAAAAAATAACTTTATTGTCGAAAGAATTGTACAATGCATACTTATCTTGATATGGTATGACTGAGTTAAATTGACTGTATTTCATAATGATTTTATTTTTATTTAGAGTATAGAAATCCAACAGCTACCATGAAACTAAATATTCATGAATGCCTATAAGTTTTCTAAATAAATTTCTGATTAAATAAAATTGAAAGTTTTATTGAAGTAAGAGCACTTCTTTTAAACTTTTATTTAAACGAATATTCGTTTTTGGAAATAAACCAAAATGGTTTTCTTTGATACAAAGGAATATGTAAAACATATTCCTTTGTATAGTATCCTTATGCTTGGATTGAAGATGCTCCACCACCACATCCTGAAACGCAGTTACCTCCGTTACAGTTGTTTGTAGTTGCTCCACAGTTCTTAGCTAAGTTTAATGCTCCAATAATGTTAGTATCTAATCCAGCTCCAGTTGATAAAGCTTGAGAAAATCCTCCTTTTAAGATATCATTTGACGTTTCTAAAGATTCAAATTTCGTTAAGTCTAATTCTTGTTTTTTCATAATTAAATAGTTATAAGTTAATAATTAATTTTTTGAAGTTTTACACTTCTTCTTGTTGCAACTTTAGCTTACTTAGCAATTTATACTGCGCATTATAAAACACTTAGTAAACCTTTTTCTTTTATATTTTAATTTGTTCTATTCTTTTCATCTACATTACTCATTTTCCTATTCGTCTTTCTCACTTTTCTATTTCCAAAATTGTAATTGATTGAAAACTTTAGGTATTGAGTATCGTAATAACCATTGTAAATGGCATCTGTTTGATTTCTTGTACTTCGATTATTAAAATTAAATTCTCGTAAAATATTATTGACCGTTAAAGAAACCTCTAAATTATTAGTAGCGTTATATTTAATAAAAGCATTGAGTAAATACTGTTCAAAATTATATACGATATCTTTTGAGGTATTTGGAAAACGATAGGTAAAATCAAACCCAACTAATGTTTTTTGTTTTTTATCTAAAACAAAATGATTTGTAGTTTTTATGATTCCTCCGATACCAGTTACCGATGCAGGAGTAATCGGTGCAATTTTTGAATCTGATGTACTATGGTAAATTTGAAATGTAGCTAAACTTTGCCACCAAGTTTTCTTAGCATATAAGTAGTTCAACATAAGTCCTACATCAAAACTATCAAAGTAGTTTAATCTTGTAATTGACTGGGTTAAATTATCGTTGTCTAGAATTGCTACTTGTCCTGAGTTATTTTCCGTTTGAGAAGTATAAATTTCTGCACTAAAAAAGTTCTTGTATAGATATCCAAAAGTAACATTAGAGGATAACACAGGCCTTAAATTAGGGTTTCCTTCTGCATATGAAAACGGACTTGTATAGATTCTAAATGGATTAAGTGCACTAAAGCCTGGTCTATTTATTCTTTTCGAATAATCAAGAGAAAAATTATGATGTTGACCTGGCCTATACGTTACATACACTGTAGGAAAAAAGTTCACATAGTCATTTCTTACTTCAGTATCCAAAACATGTTCTTTAGACAATGTTTCGGTTCTTTCCATTCGTAAACCAGATTTAAAACTCCATTGTGTCAAACCAAAAGAACTGCTCAATGAAGCATATAAAGCTTGAATATCCTCTTTATATGTAAACATGGTTTCTTGATCAAACCCAACTCCTCCTGTTATAAATACATTATTATCTGTTTCTGAAAATGAAACCTTACCACCAAAGTTTAAGGCTACGTTTTTAATTGGATATTCGACATCAACCTGCGAAGAAAAATTAGAGATTTTTTGTAATGAATTATTGGTTATCCTAGTTACATCTGAAAGACTATTACCACTAGTTTGTATGGTATTTATTATACTTCCTTGTTCTCGTTCAAAATCGAAATAATCAAAATCAATATTAATAACTCTCTTTGGTGTTATATTAATTACACTATGAAAATTTAAACCATTTAATTTTCTTTCCCCTTCTTCTACTCCAGTATTATTAATTTTTGCAATAGAGTTACTCGGTTGCTCTACTTTAATAGTACCCTGACTAGTATTTCCTGGAGTATTAAAACTACCAACATATTGTGCTCCAATCAACCATTTAGAATTTATTCTATACTCTGAAGAAAGGTTGGCTGTAAATAAGTCTGTTTCATATGTATAGTTTGTTTCTTGGTTCCATAAATTATTAGGATAAAAGATTTTATTTCTTTCCTCTCCTCTCCACTTCCCATTTATATAACTAACATTTGTTGAGAAGAAAAATTTCTTTTTGTTATAATTAAACGATCCCGTACCTGACACCAATGCATTATGACCTTGACGGTAAGAAGCCCCTATATTACTATTCCAAAAATCAATCGTTTTCTTCTTGGTAATAATATTTATAAGGGCGACATTACCTTCTGCATCATATTTAGCCGGAGGATTCTTAATTATTTCTATACGATCAATATCAGTAGCTTTTAATGATTTCAAAAAAGCTGTTAAACTATTTCCCGATAACTTCGTTTTTCTTCCATTGATTAAAATGAGGGTTCCATCTTTTCCAAAAACTTGAATAGTTTCTCCGTTAACAAAAACCCCTGGAGTAAAACTTAACAGTTCTGTCATATCACCGTTAGCCTTCCCTATTAAACTATTCTTTACATCAAAGACAAGACGATCTGCTGTTCTTTTAAACACTTTTTTAGAGGCTTCTATTTGTACTGCTTCCAATTCTTGACTATTCTCTAAAAGTGTTATCGATTCTTCAACAGTTCCTACAGCATTTACTTTTTTACTCCAATCTTTATATCCTAAAAAACTAACTCTTAAAGTATACGTACCTTCTTTTGCAACTATTTCGAATGTTCCTTTATCATTTGTAACGGTACCCTTGTAAATTCCTTTATCAGAAAGTAATACCACATCAGCAAATTCAACAGGTTCATTATTCTTGTTAGTTACTTTTCCCTTATACACTACTTGCGAGAATCCATAAGAAGTATATAAGCCCAGTATAAAAAATATTATTCTGTGCATTGTTAGTTTTTGTTTACAATTCAAATTTATTTTAAAACATCTGTGCATGAATTACACTAAAGGGTAGTTATACGATTTACTTTTGTCTCTTAACATTAACTCATTGATTTTAAACGCTTTTAAAACATTCTCAGGAACCAAATTTTTGTTTTTATCATAAAACTTCACCAATCCTTCACTATAAATACATATAGGAACTTTTACAGATCCGACAATCTTCACACCTTCTCCTACCTGAATTATATCAATCCCTAAAGCACGCATTACTCGAATCAACTTTTCATCACACTCCGCAAAAACTATTGAATTTGGTTGGGCATATACTGGTGTTAGCGCACATGCAATTAATTTTTTAAACAACGATAAGTCTTTTACTTCTTTTCGTATTGCCAACCTTCCAATATGCCAAACGTGTTTAAGCATGGTATTACCTATTATATCTAATGGTTTAATTCCAAATAACTCTTCAATAGGCAGCATATCTTTATAATTCCATTTTAAAATTCGAATGGATGCTGCAATTTGCTGAGCCTCATTTTCAATAATAAAAATAGATGAGTCTTTTTTAGTTCTAATTTCTTGTTGAGTAAGAATAGAAACTAAATCTTGATAATCATCAGAGCTTTCACCATTACTATGATGGCATAGATTCTGTTCAACAATAAATCTTGATAAGTTCGTTAAGTTCTCGTTTGTTTTTGCAGTTAACATTTGAATGTTTGAAGTCATAATTGCTTAGCTTTTTCGAAATTTTTAATTCTTTTCAAGCCAAATTATCATTTCACTGTCTTCCTTTGCTTACACTAAATAGTAGTATTCTTTTGACAATCAATATACTACACAAAAGTGTAGAAGTTTATCGTATCAATAACTTTTACTAAATTTGCATAGCCCTCGAAATTTTGATTATGAAAAAAAAAGTAGATGATTTCTTCTCTCTCAAGAATAGTATTCAGAGGCTCACGGAGAAAGATTTTGAAAATGACTTTGATTACTTGGCTTCAATTGAAGCTTTTGCTAGAACTACTTATAAATCCATAATTGTAGTTGACTACGATAAAAAAGGTTTTGAATACGTTTCGGAAAATCCTTTGTTTTTATGTGGAGATTCTCCAGAGGATGTAAAGAAAATGGGCTATGCCTATTACTTTAAAAATGTAGCTGAAGAAGATATAGACTTACTTTTCAAAATTAATACTGTAGGTTTTGATTTTTACGAACAAATCCCTTTAGAAGATCGTCTACAATATACTATTTCATACGACTTTCATATCGTAAACCAAGAATCTCGACGCGTATTAGTTAATCAAAAACTTACCCCAATGTTCCTAACGGAAGAAGGAAAAATTTGGAAAGCAATATGTATTAAATCACTTTCATCTAAGGAAACTTCTGGTAATATTCAAATCTTTAAAGAAAACGAGAATAAAATGTTTTGTTATAATTTAGAGGGAGATTATTGGGAAACAAAGGAAAAAATTCAATTAACTTCTCGAGAACGTGAAATCTTGATATATTCTTCTAGAGGATTTACCATTAATGAAATTGCTGAAGCTATTTTTGTTTCTCCGGATACGGTAAAATTTCACAGAAAGAAAATATTTGAAAAGTTAGAAACAGCTAATATTACAGAGGCTATTTCATTTGCCACCAATAATAAACTTATTTAACTATCTATTACAGACAAATAAAATTCAGGAAAAACTTTTACCTCTTTTCCAATTACTATTTTATACAAAATACTGGTACACATTGAAGCTACCAACCATGATGATACACATAATTGAGGTGGTGGTAACGTTTCCTTTTCCTTTTTATATGCAGCTATGATTTCATCGAGCCAACTTTGTGGCTTACCCCAAAACCTCATATAACTTGCTGCATATCGAATAACCTCCATTTCATTTACATCTTCTTTCTTTCTAAAAATAGCATCCAATAATAAACTATTCGGATTAATAATAGTTACCAATCCACCCCACCCCAAATTGTATGAGTGCAGAACTGGAACCTCTTTATCTCTGCAAATCTCATCAAAAAGCAAAGGTATATTGGATGAATGGTCTAGTGTATTAATTGCTATTTTATGGCCTTCTATTATAGAGGTAATATTTTCTTCATCAATCATACAATTGAGAGCGGTAATAGTAGCTTTTGAATTGATGTTTAGGAGTCGCTTCTTTATTGCTTCTGACTTACTAGTATCAATATCACTTTCTATATAATTCTCTCTATTTAGCTTTGATACTTCAACAACATTACTATCTACAATAGTTATATTTTCAAAACCAAAACGTAAAATACATTCTGCAATCACACTCCCAATGCCAGCTCCTCCAATAAGAATGGGCACATTCTTTATTTTATCTTGCTCTTCTTTTGTTAAAAATATACGATTACTAGTGTACCTATCTTCCAAACCTTTCTGTTTTTAACAAAAATATATTTTACCCCTTTTTTGTGCACTACTCTAAAGAGTAGTCAATGGAGAAATTGTCTCTTTTTTCGATGAACTTTTATCAAAACTATACAATCAAGTTATTTTGTTTCGAAGCAATTTGTTTCCTACTACGCAACTTAAGCACAACTTTAAATCACAATACTTATTTTTTAATTCTAACAATGCTTGTGTTTCAAAAGCATTTGTTGATGATATATTTATTTCTGAAAACTTAGAAACAATTGTATTCTTTTCTGGTTTCATTTCTCTTAACAAAAGAAAGATATCCTCATGTAATGATTCTCCTCTACTCTTCATCCAAACAAATTTTAAAGGAACAATGGTATTAATGATGAGCAAATCAATAAACGATTTCGTTAACTTTTTATGTGTCTTTTTTGAGGTTGCTTCAAATGTGTAATGGTTTTTCCAAAATGAATCAACTTCTATTGAGAAAAACGTATACACTGCTTCCAAACTTTCTAAATTCATGAGCTCATAAAATAAATTTGAATGCCTATGATATAAGCCTATTAGCTGTGCCAATCGAACTGTTGGAAAATTGGCTGGACGCATCCTAAAAAACTGAAATTGTGCATAAATGCATGGTGAAATACCATGTTTCTTTTGTAGATATATATATGCTACTTTGAGTTGTCTAAAATAATCTTCATCAACTTCTTTTTCTAAAAAACCAGCCTGACCAAATAGCAATGCTGAAATCACTTTCCTATCGTGGCGCACTTTACGTAACAAAGAGAATTCAACCGATTGTGCTAAACTTAAGAAAGAATCTCCATTTACTTTTAATCCAAAGTTCTTGGCAAGCAACTGAAACAATACCGCTTCGAAATCATTATTAGATTTTTCAAGTAAGTCATAAATTAAAACTGACTTGCGCTCTAAACGTTCAAAATACAAACGTTCTAACCAATTATGAAATAAAAAAGTATCTACCTCAGTAATTTGGGTCTCACATGAAATCCAACGTTCATTTTTATGAAATAATCGATCATAATTTGTCAGAATGTTATCAGGTATATAGTCTTGTAAAACTATTGTAGGTAATGGCACATTATTCTTCATATATACCTCCATGTCGTGTTCCCAAACTACATGTAAAATTACTGCATCATAATTAGCGTCCATTTCATGTTGATGCACATACCAATCGGAGGATTTCACATGAATTTCTACAGTACCTACCCAAAGTTGATCACTTATCTTTAACTGAGCATTAAAAAAATCTGGGCCTGTATTGGTATTCAATACCCCCAGGTTTCAACACTTTAACTGTTTCTCCTTGAACTGTGGTTAACTTATTAAAATCAAATAGTTGTTGTTTCCATAAAAAATGTAAAAAGTTCTCTTTCATCTGTATTTGTGTTTAGTATCAGATGCGATTCACTATAAAACATAAAAATGGGTAGTACGTTATGATCATAGCACATCATAACATTTGAATATTTTTGTAAATTCACTCAATTTTTGTCGACCTTTAAGTTATGAAAAATTTCATTAAATCTCTCTTTATTAGTGCATTTCCATTATATGCCTTGGTTATTTCCATTAAGACACTCCTAACAAATAGCTTTACACTACATAACATTGGACTGTTAGTTTCGTCAATTGCAGTAGTATTGTTTTTCACAATGCTCTTTATAAAACCAGTTGCCAGAACCACCAAAACATTAACATTTTATTCGGCTTTAATTAGCATCGGTTTTGCATTAAACTTACTAGATTTCAATAGAGATTCTTTATTAATTCCGCTTTCAATTGCTTTGGGTTGGTTAGCTTATTTAACTTGGTACTCTACCTTTAACTCAAGAGATATGTCAGTTTTAGACTTTGGAAAAAAACTACCTGAATTTTCTCTTGAAAACACCAAGAACGAAATGGTTAATAGCCGCTCTTTTACAGGTGATTTTAAAATTTTCATCTTCTTTCGTGGTAATTGGTGTCCGTTATGTATGGCACAAATAAAAGAAGTAGTGGATCAATATAAAGAACTAGAAAAAAGAAAAGTAGATATGTTATTGATAAGCTCTCAGCCTCATAAATTCACGAAGAACTTAGCTAAAAAACACCAAGTCCCTTTTCATTTTTTACGAGATATAAACAACCAGGTTGCCCTACAGTTAAAAATAATTCACAAAAACGGACTGCCAGCAGGGTTTCAGGCACTAGGCTACGAATCTGACGTAGTATTACCTACCGTAATTATTACCGACAAAAACGATAAAATAATCTTTGCTGATTTAACTGATAACTATCGTGTTCGACCAGAACCAGCTACTTTCTTACGAATTATTGACAACTATAAAGGCTAATTGATAGTAGTATCAATTTTTATAATGAAGTTAACAGTCGATTTCTAATCGTCTGTAGTATTTTTGTTTCAAAATTATAACACATGAATAGTATAGAAAATTTACAATGGCGTTATGCTGTTAAAAAATTTGACGAACATAAATCACTTTCTACAGAACAAATCAACATTTTAAAAGAAGCTTTTAATTTAACAGCGACTTCTTATGGGTTACAACCTGTAAAAATGGTGGTTATTCATAACAAAGAACTACAACAACAATTAGTACCGCATTCTTGGAACCAACAACAAGTAGCTCAAGCATCACATGTATTGGTTTTATGTATTCCAAAAGAGTTTACACAAGAAGATGTAGAAAACTACTTTACCTTAGTAAAAAACATTAGAAATACTCCAGACGAAATTTTAAATCCGTTTAAAGAAATGCTTTCTTCTTCTGTCGCTAGTAAAACACAAGAAGAATTGCGTACCTGGAACAAAAACCAAGCTTACATTGCTTTAGGAAACTTAATGACCGTTGCCGCTAACGAGCAAATTGATTCTTGCCCAATGGAAGGATTTATTCCTGAAAAGTACGATGAAATTTTAGGTTTAGCACAGCACAATTTAACCTCTGTATTGGTATTACCTGTTGGATTCAGAGCCGAAGACGACTATATGAAAGACTTGAAAAAAGTTCGTAGAAAAACTGAAGAGGTAATTATAGAACTTTCTTAGACTTCTTAAATTATGAATTACGAATGAGAAATTTGTACATTCGTAATTCATAATTTAATTGTATGCAACCATTCCATATACTCCTACTTATTTTAGCTTATTTCGGTGTATTAATTCTAATCTCATACATCACTGGAAAATCTGCTAACAACAACACATTTTTTAAAGCAAACAACTCCTCTCCTTGGTATTTAGTTGCCTTTGGTATGATTGGTGCATCTCTCTCTGGAGTTACCTTTATTTCTGTGCCTGGTTGGATCGAGAGTCAACAAATGGGTTATATGCAAATGGTATTAGGGTATGTATTAGGATATGCTGTAATCGGACTAGTTTTATTACCACTTTATTACAAACTCAACCTTACTTCTATTTATACTTATTTAGAAGATCGCTTTGGTAAATACTCTTATAAAACAGGAGCCTCTTTTTTCTTATTATCAAGAACTGTAGGAGCAGCTTTCCGTTTGTTTTTAGTAGCTAACGTATTGCAATTAATTTTGTTTGATGCTTACGGAATTCCGTTTTGGGTAACCGTAACCATTACTATTTTATTAATCTGGTTATATACTTTTAAAGGAGGAATTAAAACCATTGTTTGGACAGACACCTTGCAAACCTTATTTATGTTGATTGCTGTAGGAGTTTGTATTGTGATGATTAAGGATGCGATGCAAATAGAAAGCTTATTCTCCTATATTGCCGATAATGAATTATCTAAAACTTTCTTTTTTGACGATGTAAAAGCGGGAAGTTACTTTTGGAAACAGTTTTTCTCTGGAGCTTTTATTGCTATTGTAATGACAGGATTAGATCAAGACATGATGCAAAAGAACTTAACCTGTCGTAATTTAAAAGATGCTCAAAAGAACATGTTTTGGTTTACCATTGTCCTAGTAATTGTAAACTTTTTCTTTTTAGCTTTAGGAGTATTGTTAACTGATTATGCAGCTGCAAATGGAATCGATGCACATAGAGATAACCTATTCCCTACAATTGCCATGAGTGGCGAATTAGGTATTGCTACTTCCCTATTCTTTTTATTAGGGTTAATAGCCGCAGCCTATTCAAGTGCCGATAGTGCTTTAACTTCTTTAACAACTTCTTTTAGTATTGACATTTTAGAAATTGATAAAAAAGAAGACGAACAAGAAAAAATAGCCCTTCGTAAAAAAATTCACGTGCTATTTTCATTGATTTTAATCGCTACCATTTTAATATTTAAATATTTTATTGCAGATGCCAGCGTCATTGCTAAAATATTCCAGTTTGCTGGATATACCTATGGTCCTTTACTTGGATTGTATGCTTTTGGATTATTTACCAAACTCAATGTAAAAGATAAACTTGTTCCTATTATTTGTTTAGTTGCACCAGTACTTACCTATTTCATAAGTGTATATAGCAAAAATAGTTTAGGGTTTGATTTCGGGTTTTTTGTATTGATTTTAAACGGAGCGATAACCTTCTTAGGGTTACTTTTAATAAGTAATAAAAACAAGAGTAAATCACTTGTTCTTCCATTAATTATGTCTCTTCTTGGTTTTATAAGAGCTATTTTAAATGGATTTGAAGACTGGAGAACAATCTTATTTATCTTTTTAGGAATTGCTTGGTTAAGCATAGCTATTTCAAGATCTAAAACCGACAAAAATGCCTAAAAAGGGAAAAGCAAAAAATACGGTAAATAAGGCGAAACATACACGATTAATGAAGCAAAAAGAAAACAAGCTTCGTGTAGAAAAGCAACGCAATAAAGAACGGTTAAAAGCCATTATTAAAAAAGCCAACGAAGCAAAAGAACAACCAGAAAATGACAGCACAACAGATCATTAATCAATTTGATTTAACAGCACACCCAGAAGGTGGATACTTTAAAGAAACCTACAGAAGTAGCGGAGTAATACAAAACGAACATTTATCTTCTGAATTTGTAGGAGATAGAAATTACTCAACATCGATTTACTTTTTATTAACTTCTGAAAAGTTCTCTGCTTTTCATAAGATCAACCAAGATGAAATTTGGCATTTTTACAAAGGAAGTACCTTAAAACTACATATGATTTCTCCGGAAGGAGACTATTCTTTTGTACTTATAGGAAATGATTTAGCACAAAACGAGCTACCTCAGTTTGTAGTACCAGCAGGGTATTGGTTTGCGGCAGAAGTAGAAGCAACAAATGCTTATGCCTTTACAGGTTGCACCGTAGCTCCAGGATTTGACTTTAACGATTTTGTATTACCAAAAAAAGAAGCATTGATTGCACTCTTCCCACAACATAAAGCCATTATAACAAAGCTGACACATCATTAATACTCATTATATGCTATGGAAAAAATATTAAATACATACATCGAAACTTTAAAAGAAGCGGGTGCTGGCAGCGCTAAAGTTATCAAAAAAGTAGATCATGCTGAGAGAGTTGCTACTCTAAATACTTTTGACAAAGTTACAGTACCTCAACAACTAGAAATATTACTATCGTATGAATATGACGATGATTTGTGTTATGAATTTGATTATAATGATCCGGAGTTTGCTTGGAGTATGTATTTACTAAGCTTTGATGAAATCCAAACGACCTACGAAAACTTAGCAGGACTTAATGGTGATGACTGCACCTATTTTCCATTGGGATTTGTGCCTATTTTAGGTGATTTTGGCGGAAGTTTTGTTGTCGTAAACTGTATTAAAAACTCCCCTACTTACGGAGCTGTATATAATATTGGAGATGGTGTCGGAGCCAATATGTTGGCAACAGACTTAGCGCATTTTTTCAAAGCAAGTACTGAAGAGCTCACCCAAAAACTACGTTTTTTTGAAGAACCTGAACTATCGGATGCCATAGATGCACGACTATGGTTTGAAGGTGTTGCTAAAATTTTTGGAAATACTCCTTATTTTAGTAGAAAAGGAAATATGGATCAACAAATTATAGATTGGATATAAAAAACATAAAGAATGTTAAAAAAAATTGATCATATTTTAGCCGCATTAGGCAATATGAAAGCTATGAAAAGAACGCATGTAGATACGTATACCGAAGAAAGAATGCGTCAAATTACAGGAGAACAGATTGCTGGAAACAATGAGTTTGGTATTTGGGTGTATCTAACAGAACTAGCAGGATATCAATTTTTAGAATTAACCATGCTTAGCAATGCTGAAATAAAAACATTTAAAGGAATTACTCTTTCTTTTTTAGGAGGAGAACTAGAAATGTATATCGATTCCGATACCAAAGAAATTACATCAGACTACTCTAATGTTTCCAATAGATGGATGACACAAGCGAGCTTTGAAGTGTCCGATGAAGACATTGAGTTTATTCGTAAAAAGGAATATCAAACTTTAAGTATTACTCATAAAAAAAGAACCTTTAATTTTCGAGTGATTACATAACTTCTTTCCAAACTTTTAAACTTGTAAACGCAATAAGTTACAACCGCTGTCCTTTTTCTGTAACTTAGTATCGCTAAAAAATTGGTCTAATACAATCTACAAACGCTATACTATGATGAAATTTAGGAATGCCACAAAAAATGACCTTGAGCACATCGTAGCGATGATAGCCGATGATGAACTAGGAAAAAAAAGAGAAAACTATCAGTTGCCCTTACCTAAAGCATATATTAGTGCTTTTGAACAAATAATTTCTGATAAAAATCAAGAACTTATCGTGGTAGAAAATGAACAAAATGAAATTATAGGTACTTTGCAACTCTCATTTCTTCAGTACTTGACTTATCAAGGAGGAATACGAGCACAAATTGAAGCCGTAAGAATTCGTAAAGACCAAAGAGGAAAAGGTATTGGAAAGAAAATGTTTCTATGGGCTATTGAAAGAGCTAAAGAAAAAGGAGCGCATTTAATACAACTCACTTCAGACAAACAACGACCTAAAGCCATTCAGTTTTATGAAACATTAGGTTTTAAAGCGAGTCATGAAGGAATGAAATTACATTTTGAGTAATTAAAAAAACGTACTTCAAGTAAAGATTAATGTATATTAGACTCCAAAAACTAAACAATTCACATAACTTTTGAACAAACTCAATCCATCTATAAAACACCATGTATGGGTAGGACTCTTTAGTAGTCTTTGGATCTTCATTTTCACTTATGCAATCAAACCTTTCGATAGTGGAAAAGCTGGACTAGAAGCATGGTGGTTGTTTTTAAGTGTTGGTTTTAGTTTGATTACCTTCATAAGCTATTTTATAACTATACTCGTTCAAGATAATATTTATGTACAAATAGAAAAATGGAATGTAGGACTGGAAATAAGCATCTTGTTACTATTTTTTCTATTGAACCATGTATTGAGTTATAGCTATTACAAAAGTCCTTTTTTAAAAGGTATTTGGAATTTCTCAGAGTTTTCTTATGCCTTTTTAAAATCCCTGTTCTTGTTTGCCCCTGTTGTTTTATTTGCAAGATGGTTTATTCTAAGGTTTATTCCTCAAAAAGCAACAATAACTACAACACCAAAAGACCCAATTTTAACAATTAAAGGAGAATATAAACTAGACCTTCTAAAAATCAGACAGTCGGAGTTAATCTGTATTTCGAAATCTCAAAACTATATAGAGGTTTTCTTTGTAGAACAAGAGACTTCAAAATCAAAATTGATTCGATCTTCCCTAAAGAAAATTCAACAGAAACATCCCTTTTTAATACAGGTACATCGCTCACATTTGGTCAATCCAGCACATTTTAAATCTTGGAAAAATACTCAAACACTTTCGCTCACTCATATAGAAATTCCCGTTTCTAAAAATTATAAAAATAATACCGCTGTTTTTCGTACCTAAAATCATCTTTTTTAAATCTAACTGTATATCAAAAGACTTTATAATACACAAAATAAAGAACAACAAGCATCATTCACTTAGCTTCCAAAACCTCTCTTAAGAGCTTTTAACTGCCATCCATCTAATTTTAATTTACTAACTTAGTTGCTTAGGCTTAATTTTAAGTATTACTACATTTTTAACCTTAAAACCTCATCTTATGAAAAAAGTTTTGACACTACTGTTCATTGCTACGGTCTTTTTAAGTTGCTCATCAAACAACAATGATCTAATTCAAGAAGAATCATTAGTGGGAAGATGGCATCTTGTAGGTTTTGAAAAAACAGTACTCTATGAATTTACCAATGATTTAAGACATACTATTTACAGTACCGATGGTAATTTTGGTTCCTTAAGTGATGCCATTCCTAATCCAAATCCTTGGACCTATGACGGAAAGGAATTGACCATTGATTTACACTTCGGAAATTCATTAAAAGCCTCCTTAGATTTTAAATGTAACAACAATGTAGTTCATCTCATTGCATCAAGTGGAACCACCATTTTATATCGAGAAGGCTACAACTATAAAAACTGCACCGAATAACTAACAAAATTCTCCTAACTTTTTATGATTCAATCCTACAAAAAGAAACCTACCCTACAAGAAAATTACGATACTATTATTATTGGCTCTGGAATGGGCGGACTTGCCACAGCAGCGATTCTTGCTAAAGAAGGTCAAAAAGTACTAGTATTAGAACGACATTATACCGCAGGCGGTTTTACCCATATCTTTAAACGTAAAGGTTACGAATGGGATGTAGGAATACACTATATTGGAGAAGTACAACGTGAAAAAAGTTTATTAAAAAAACTATTCGATTATGTTACTGATAGCCAATTAAAATGGCAAGACATGGGCCAAGTATATGATAAGATTGTTATTGGCGATAAACATTATGATTTTGTAAAAGGAGTTAAAAACTTTAAAAAACAAATGATTGCTTACTTCCCAGAAGAAGAACAAGCAATTCATAGCTATGTAGACACAGTTTTTAATGCTGTAAGAGCCAGCAAAAACTATTATATCAGCAAAACTTTGTCTCCTTTTGTCAATAGCCTTGTTGGTGGATATTTACGTAAGCCTTTTCATAAGTATTCCGATAAAACTACCTATCAAGTACTTCGTGAAATGACCGATAACGAAGAGCTCATTAAAGTACTTACAGGACAATATGGTGATTACGGATTACCCCCAAAGCAAAGTAGTTTCTCGATGCATGCCTCTGTAGCACGCCATTATTTTGACGGAGGAAGCTTTCCTATTGGAGGATCTTCTCAGATTGCCAAAACTATTGATCCTGTGATTGAAAAAGCAGGTGGAACTATTTTGGTAAGTGCTGAAGTAGATCAGGTATTGATTGAAAAAGGAAAAGCTACAGGAGTTCAAATGAAAGATGGCAAACAAATTTTGGCTAAAAACATTATTAGCAATGCCGGATTAATTACCACCTATAATAAATTACTTCCACAACAAACGGTAGAAAAGTATCAATTAAAAAAACAATTGCAAAAAGTAAAACCTTCGGTTGCCCATGTAAGTTTGTATATCGGATTAGAAGGTACTCCAGAAGAATTACAAATTCCAACCACCAACTATTGGGTATATCCTGAAAAAGGAGATCATGATAGCTGTGTACAAAATTATTTAGATGATTTATCACAACCTTTTCCTGTTGTATATATGTCTTTCCCATGTGCTAAAGATCCAGATTGGTCGAATCGTTATCCTGGAAAAAGCTCTATAGATATTATCACCTTGGTACCTTATGAAACCTTTGAACAATGGAAAGACTCTTCATGGAAAAAACGTGGTGAGGAATATGAAGATATCAAAGAAACCATTGCACAACGACTGTTACAGGAATTGTACAAACAATTACCTCATTTAGAGGGTAAAATAAGCTATTACGAGCTATCTACTCCTTTAACCACCGAACATTTTGTGAATTACGAAAAAGGTGAAATTTACGGATTAGATCATAGCCCTTCACGATTTAGACAAGGATTTTTAAAACCCAAAACACCTATTAAAAACTTTTACTTAACTGGGCAAGATATTGTTACGGCAGGTGTTGGAGGGGCCTTATTCTCGGGAATCTTATCGGCTACCGCTGTCACAGGAAAAAATATGTTGAAGAAGGTGTTGTAAAATACCTATTTACCTTTTATTATATCGATAAACGTACTTGACCTTTGGGTTCAGTACGTTTTTTTAGTTACATTAGATAATTCTACTTATTGAAAATTAAATAAATTGCATTTATATGAAAAGAATAGTTTATCTATTAATATACACCGTCATTTCAGTAAATTTTTGTTTTTCACAGAAAACACCTATTACATTATATGAACTTGATAAAAAAATAAAAAATTCAGAAAAAGAAAATATTGAAAAGTCTCCTTTTAAATCAGCGCAGTCAATGAATGCTAGGTTACATTTTTTTACTTACGAATTTAGAAAAGTATATCTCAAAGAATTTATCTACCTGAGAAATAAACATCCAGAAAAAGAAATTTTGCTTGTTGAGTCTTTTAGTCATAGCTGCTCAAATTGTGCTCCAAGTTATATTCAAATATACAACGGTAAAGATTATTTGTTTTACGATGTCGTATTAGAAAACGGCCGCTCTAAATTAAAAAAAAGGATGAATAATGAAATTAGTAAATATTTAGATGCCGATATAATTGAAATTTATGAAAATAGAAATCAAAAAGTAAACTGGAATTCAAATCCAGAAAAATATGGAACAGAAATATGCTTCGATGGTTCTCATTCTCTTTATCATATGCTTTACCCCAATAAAAAAGTTGTGAGCATGTACATGAGATGTTGGATTAGCAAAGAAAACAGAAAAAATCATGAATAAACAAAATCATTTATACCGAGGACTGTTCCTTGGGTCAGTATTATTATTGTTATTAAACGATTTATATTTAAAATATGAGTTTCATAATTACCTAACTGGAAAATTATCTGATTTTGTTGGTCTCTTTGCTTTTCCTTATTTTTTTAGTTGCTTCTTACCAAAAAGAACAAAATCTATTTACGTATTAACTGGACTCTTTTTTGTCTTTTGGAAATCAGAATTTTCGCAACCTTTTTTTGATTTTGCGCATTCCTATAATATTGGAATTAACAGAACCGTAGATTATTCCGATTTAATAGCCCTGCTCATCTTACCTATCTCTTATATCTATTGGAAACAAGAAACTTCTTTTTCCATATTTTCAAAACCAATTATAAAACCATTAATAATTGTGATAAGCTGTTTTGCCTTTATAGCAACCTCAATACCTCATCATTTTGAAAACATAGCTATCAAATCTAATATATCAACTCAAGTAAAAGTAGACTTTCAAACTGTAAATAAAAAGCTACATATATATGGAAACAGCATAAATGAAATAAACAATTACTCAATTAAGCTACCTAAAAAGAATGCCACCATTCATATGACAATAAAGGTCACTAAAATAGATAAAGAAATAACTAAAATTACTTTAGATAGCATTCATAGTTTTATTGTAGAAGGTAATGGTTTTTTATTTAGCAACGGTATTAATGAAGATCATGTTAAATACATTAGAAGTCTCAGTAAAAAAGAAATTGAGCAATTATTCTTAAAACAACTAACCCAAAGATTAAAAAGTAAATAAGAATCATATTTTTAATTAAATTTACCACTAAAAATTGCTTAACATGGAACTAACCATCATTAATCGAAACTATATTTACAGGCACAAGTACTTTGTTTTTGTCAAGCTCATAGCTCTTATATATATATTTCTTTTACTGAAATACACGTCCTCTGGTCCTGACCATTTTTTAAGAGCATATGAACATGAAATTCAATTTGCTTCTGCGTTATTTATATTTTTGACAATACTTATTTCTTTTCTAAATAGCCTTTTACATTCTAAATATGGTCAAGTAATTATTGAACGTGAATCAATAACCATTGTAAAAAATGGATGGGAGAAAAAAATTGACATGACCGAAATAAAATCCATCAGTGTCCTAAAGTCAAGTGGAAAAGAGTTCATTTTGAAATTAGACAAACTTCAGATAGAAATAGAAATCAACGAAACAGCATTTGAAGCATTGAAAAAATTAGAGACTATAGTTCCTATAAAATTTGATAAACCAACGATAGCAGATAGAATTAAAAGTAGAGTTCAAATACTTTCAAAAAACAAAGATTTTATGGAGGAACCTTATCGAAAATAAATGTGTAATCTAAAAAAGCTATGACTAATGAAAAAATAAAATATGGATTAAAAAATAAAAAACTTGCATTAAGTTTTTGGGAAAAGTTTTCTCATTATGAAATTGTATTTGCTCTTTTTATAATGCCTTTGATTACCGTTTTTATGTATTTAAAAGACTTCTTTTCCAATACTCTGGAACCTGTTAAGCCTGGAATTATTTGGATATCTATAACTTTCTCTGTTATTGGAGTTTTATTCATTTTTATACAAAAAAACAGACTAAAATTAAAACAAGTAACTACAAGTTTAGATAAATCAGAATTAGAAAAAATTATTGAAAATGTTGCAAAAGACTTAGAATGGCATTTATACTTTTCAAATTCAAAGGCAATTGTTGCTAAAACACATCCTAATTTTTTATCAGGAAGCTGGGGAGAGCAAATTACCATACTATTTAGCCATAATAAAGTATATGTAAATAGCATATGTGACCCTAATAAACACAGCTCTGTTGTCTCATTCGGTCGAAATAGACGGAATGAAGTAACACTTATTAGAACTATTAAAAAAACAGAAAGGTTATCCTCTATTTAATTAGCTTTACAGTAAAAAATAAAAACACTATGAAAAAAACATTTAAAATCGCACTACTTGCATTCCTTTTCTTTGGATTCTCTGATAATATAACAGCGCAAGATTTTATTACTAATTTGTCTAAAAAACTATGTAAGTGCATTGAAAAGAATGAGGTAAAAAACATGGATGAAGTTGCTCCTTGTTTTGAAGACTTAATCGTTGACAATTTAAAAGAGATAAAAAAGTATTATAATGTCAAATCAATAAATGATATTAATATTGAAGAACTGGGCAGTAAAATTGGTGTACAATTAACCAAAGATTGTCCGTATATCTTAAACACCTTCAAGTCTCAAGTTAGCGGTAATGAGGAAAAAGTTGTCAAACAAGCTAATTTACAATGTAACGATTTAAAAAATGGAGACTTTTATTACCTCGTTAAAAGTTCAAAAAATGCCAAAGTTGACACAACTTATGTTACTATATCTAACCATATGTTCTTAGAACGTATGAAAAACGGAAAAACATACTCTCTTTTAAACATTGAATGGAAAGAAAACTGCACGTTCGATTTAATTTTCAAAGAAAGTAATGACCCTATGAAAAAGGAGTTTAGTAAAGCTGGAGATGTTTACACATATGAAATATTAACGAACGATGACACCTCTGTTTTCTTAAAAACTATTTGGAGAGATAGAAGCTATCAATTTGAGCTTTTCAAAGTAAAATAAACTGTATTTCGAACTAAAAGAAATCACAAATTAGTAAAACTTAACTAGAATTAACTACTTTTAAACTACTCAGAAAAACCACATATGTCTTTATCCGAGAAAGCATAAAAAAAACATCTTACTTAAATTTATGAAAAAGGAATATTTAATAATACTAGTCATACTCTTCTTTGCTTGTGTTTCTAAAAATGAAAAAGCTCAAACAGTTCCCAAAAAACAAGTTCAAATAAGTGTACCTAAAAATGTTGATTCTGATTTTAAGTTGTTTTTAAAATACTTTAGTAAAGATTCTGCTTTCCAAATGAGTAGAGTTCATTTTCCAGTTAAAATAAAAGATTTTCAGAATTCGGAAAATGAACTAAAAGAAAGGTTATTAGGTATTAACGAATATCGCTTAAAAGAATTCTATGTTAATGAAACATCTGAAAAAGAAATCTTTGAAGAATATGAACAAACAATAATACTTGAAAATGATTCCGCTATAATTGAAATTAACGGAATTGAAAACGGGATTGCAATAGATTTTGAATTCAAAAAGGTAAATGGAAAGTGGAAATTAATTACGTGGACAGACCAATCAACATAAAACAGAAATAAATGAATCAAATTCTTTCGATAGGATTATTTCTGATAATGAACTTTAGTTTGTTCTCTCAAGTAAATAATCAATCAATTCTAATTGAGACATTACTAAAAAATCAAATTGGAAAGACCATAACCTATGGAAAATGGACTCAATTTGGAGGTACTGAAACTCAATTGACCTTTTTAGGAGTTATAAATGAAAACGGAATTGAATATAAGATTTTGAATTCAAGTTGGATTTGGGGAATATCAAAAAGAGCCACGAACAGAATAATGCTATTTTCGAATAAAAATGAATATTTAGGTCATTATTATATCACCGCCAAGTGTGATTTACCAAAGAGAATTAAAAACAACAAACTCATATTTGAACCTGATAAGTGTGACGACTGTAATCATAAACAAACAATTATTGATTTTAAAAAAGGAATTCCAAAACAACTCTTTATTACTTGTAGAGGTTCATACGGATCTATGTATATATTTAACACTAAAAAAATAGAATAAAGTTAATACCAAAAACCACACACAAATTCCTTGTAGCTAATTAAATAAAAATGTACAAATCAACCATAACCATAATATTTCTTATGATTTCATTCTTTTCTAAAGGACAATCTGATTTAGAAACTAAATTTTCGAAAGCAAATTCCGAAATGAATTTAAGAAACATGTACCAAAAAATAATTTGGAACATGCAACCTACCAATGAATATGTATTTAATCAAACAAAAGGAGAAGTTATATATACTGTTCAAAAAAATGGATATGAAGTAATTGCAAAACCAAAAATCTTAGGAACTTTCAATCTTAACGATAAAACATTTTTATGGTCAGATAAAAACCCTTCAATTAACGGCAAATTGAATGATCAAATAGATTCATTTAGAGAAACTCTTCCTAAAAAATATCAGAAAAACAAATTCAAGTCTGATATAGACTTTAACGAAAACATCCTTTCTTTATTTAGTTATTATTTAAATGCTAATGGATTTGACTATCAACGTCAAGACCAAACAATTATTTACTATGCTCTTTTAGAAATTAAAATTTTTAAAGCTGGTAAAGAAATCAAAATAATTGAACCAAGAAGTCATCTACATGTTTTAGACAATCAGCCTAAGGTTGCTCTTATCCGTCAATTTCACAAAGAGAAGTTAGCCATCAACAAACAACATATTAATGGAAAAATAGACTCTGACGAAGCTTTCAAAAAAATAGAAGATATCCATCTAAAATATTGGCTTAATGAAGACACCTACTTTTTCCCTTCTTTATCTTGGCCTTGTGACTTTGATGAAAAGTCAATACTTGAATGGAAAGAGTTTACAACGAATAACAATAGACATTTTGTTATGTATACTGCCAATGTAGGATATACTATACAGTCTTATGCTTATGAAATTGACATCAATGCAAAGGGCAACAAAATCATTATAAACGAATATTAAAAAAACACCTAATAGGAGAAAATTAACCGTACCTATATTTCTACGAAACAAATTCAATCTTATTAGTTATCTTTCCGCTACAATTGAAATAAGAAAATATAAAAATGAGTTTTTTAAAAAAATTATTTGGCTCAAAGAATAAAGAGAGCTATGAACAAGAAACAAAAAATGAAAACGGTTTAGAAATTTTTAAAAAAGTTCCTTGGATGACGGATCTAAGACTCAAAAATATTGCTATCTGTCTTGATGCAGGGTTTAGACCAGCAAGTTCTTTACCTACAGAATTTGAACGAGAAATCCGACCAACTATTGAAATTGCGCAAAGATTAAATGCCATAAAAGCACTTGTTCTTTGGTTAATGGTACCTGAAGAACATTTAGAGACTGAAACAATTCTGAATTTCATTGACAAAAATGAACTTACAGATTTTATGGATGAGGATGAAAAAGAAATTCTCAACTTATCTCGAGATGACCAGGAAGCAAGAAACCAAATTGGTTGGAAATTCGAAAATGCTTGGTCACTGGCTTGGTATTTCGGATATAACGAACCTGAAATTTCTGGTCAAATGATGTCTGGAGAACAAATGCAAGAGATTTTACAAGATTTTTGTTGTCCTTTAGATGAACTAATTGAAGATTGGATAAAAGACAAACAAACTATTTCTGAAGATCAATTAAAAGAGAAAGAAGATTTGTTTTATTGTTTACATAATGCCGTTAGAAGTGCTCAAATGGGAGGAAAAACTGTACCGAATGGTTTTGATCCAATGGGTAATGGTGGAGTAATTCATGAACGAAGACATTCTTTAACCTGGATGTTATCTAAAGGAGTAAACTGGGACGACACCGACTTAAGTACTTAATATACAAAACATAACGTTTAATTATTTACGGTTTCTCAATAGAAAACCTTAATACTCGTGCACTAAATCTTTATATACAACAAAGAAGTTAAAATGATAAAAAGAATATTCATCGGGATTATATTTTTTGTAGTTGGATTTGGAATAGCCATGTACGCTGATGCTTTTTTTCGTCAACTAATTCAAGATCTATTTCAATGGACAACCAATAACCATATAATATTTATTGGGAAGGACTTTTACCTTTTTGGAGATCCTGTTTATTTTACAAGTTTCGGGTTGGTGTTTTTACTATTTAGCATTGCCAATAGAAAAAAAGAAATCAAAAAAATAGCCATCAATGCCTTAATCCTATTTCTATTGTTTAGTTTGTTATTGACTGGAATTAGTGCATTTGATGCACATTTTAAATTAATTGAATGTACTGCTTGCGATGATGGAACGAGAAAATTAGGTTATAATGAAATAAACTACGGACTCATTCTAACAATCAGTGCTCTCTTATCTACAATTCCAAGTTTGATAACCCTATTAAAAAAAACAACGTAAAAATATACATGGGAGCAGAAGTTCATATAAGATTAGAAAATGACAAATATGATGAAAAGGGATTAGCTCCTTTTTTAGGAAGGGATTTTCAATCTGAAATTACAACAAGTGCCCTATGGGAAACACATGAACCATTTCTTGATCAAAATGAAATTGATCTGCTTTACGCTCCCTACTATGATTTTTTTGATGATAATACCGTACAACTAATCGAGCCTTCAAAACTAAAAAGTATTCTCGAAAAAATAGATTGCTACTTAGAACATAATAAAGATTCGCTTCCTTTTGAAATTGACATTGATTATGAAAGAATGGAAAAAGAAAATTTACCAACCGATCTAATTATTAATGATAGTAGTTGTTGGATTCAAGGAGACTCTTTTTATTATGATGTAACCGATAAATTTAAAATTGTCAATCACAATTTAGAAAGCAACGAAGTTGAATTATGGGTAGAATTTAAAGAAAAAGTAAAAATCGAAAACAGCTTTTTTTATTTAAAAAAAGAGTACAGATATGAGAAGTATAAAAACGATTTAAATGAAGTGATCAACTTCTGTCAATTAGCCATAAATACCCATCAAAAAATATATTGGTTATTTCAAATTTAAATAAGTTTCCAGTAATTCGAAAAACTCAATGAAAAGATTAATAATCATATTTCTAACTTTAACAATTCTCTCTTGCAATAAACAAGAGAAAATTCCAAAAGAACTAAAATTCTCATTTAAATACCTCGACAAAAATTGGGATCCAAAGGAAATTGAGATTTTTAAAAACATTCATAAAAAAGATTCTACAAAACCGAGAAATTATCACTTTGGAATTGGAATGTATTTAAGAAACAATCTTTTGAGACATCACGAGCAATCAGAAAATCTGACAAACTTTTTTGACTCCATTGGAATTCATCATTATGATGATATGTCTTCAATAATTCTAACTTCTTATCGTAGATATTTGAATAATCAAGACATAGAGTTACAATCTCAAGTTGATAGGTATGTAGAATATTGGAAACCAATAATTGAATGTGAAAAAAATCAGACAATAAAAGCAGTTGCGCTTTATAATAAATACAAAATTGGAGACACGTTAAAAATAAAGATGCCTGTAAGTGACAGCAATAGTGTTGTAGATTATCCTTGTTCAAATGGAACTTTAGAATGGGTATTTGATGAATCAAAAGACCTTTCTATTAGCGGGGTAATTACTAATAAATACAATATTAATGCTGAGACAAATGTTTTTTTCACAGTCAAAGTACTGACTAAAAACCATTTAGATACAGAAATCCTTATGAAAGAAGTAAACATCGGAGACGAATTCAAAGTTAAACTTTCAACCGCTTGGAAAATTAATTAAAAAAACGAAAATAGAAACCGATATAAAAAATGGCTAAATGAAATTCGACCCTAAAAAATTTTCTAAGAATATTGAATCGTACTACACCACCAAATATGGAGCTGAAATAGGTGAAGTATTTTGTGATATAATTTACAGAGATAAAAATGAAACCGACTTCAATAATTTCAAAAATGAAATTAAAGAATCAGACTTTTTTGATCTAGAAAAAATCAATATAGACTCTTTAAAAGCCCTTGATTTAGATTTTGCAAAAAAAGCTATAATATCATCAATAATTAAGGAATGTAAGTATAATGAATACTTCATGACATGGAATGAAGGAAATAAACTAGCTACTTCTTTTTTGAAAGAGTTCGATAATATTCAGAAAATTTACACCAACTCATATTGGCAAGTTTTTTTTGAAAACAATGTGCACGAAGATGAACTTAACATGACTGGATGGAATAACTTCAGTTATAACTACTGGTATGATTATGGCTTTTTAATTGTATCAGACAAAAAATTAGGAATCATATGGTTTGGAGATGAAAGTTAAAACCACTTCTAACTAGTTACTCAATTAACCTTATACTACTTAAAAACCGTGTTAAAAACTTACATATAATAGACCAAAACCATTATTTTTATAAGGTTTTTAGGCTATATTAAAAACAGATAAAAAGAAAAAAGTAAATGGAAATACTAATTATTACAGGACCCCCATATTCTGGAAAAGGAACACAATGTGAAATCCTAAAGCGTGAATTAAATTTTAATCATATTTCTACAGGTGATAGATGCCGACTTGAAAAAGAAAATCAAACTGAAATTGGAAAAGTAATGGCACAATATGAAGAAAAAGGTGATTTAGTTCCTGACTCTTTAATGAAAGAATTGTTTAGTAATATACTAGATGAAAATAAAGATAAAAAAGGCATCATTCTAGATGGTTATCCAAGAACCGAAGCTCAAGTTAATGACTTAATTCAACTAGTGGAGCAAAAAAACATGGAAATAGGAAGGGTACTAAATATTGAGGTACCTAAATCTGAACTTTTAGCCAGAGCGAAGAAAAGAGCAGAAACATCTGACCGAAAAGATGACAAAGACCCTCAGATTCATATAAAGCGAATTGAGGTTTTTGAAGCTTCAACAAGGCCAGCTATAACATACATGAAATCAAAGCTTGACGTAACAACTTTTGACGGACTTGGATCAATTAAAGAAATAACTGAACGTATCAAAGCCAGCTTATAATAAAGTGTACAAAATAACAATGGCTAAATTAAACAACAAATCATACACAAAAACGCTATAAAACATTAAAAAAATTATGAAGAGATTTTTAATTATACTTTTTATCATTCCACTTTTATCAATGAATATTAAAAATGATAAAGCAAAATTTATTGGAAAATGGATTGGAGAAGCTAAAAAGGAAATAGGATTCTTAAATTTTGATTCGGAGGGCTATGCCTATTTCGAAATAGATGGAGAAATATTAGGTGGAAAAGATTTTGTTAAAAATGGAAAAAGAGGAAGTATGACTTATGAAATAAATAACAAAACACAACCTATCCAAGTAGATCTAATACTTACAATGTTTGAGAGTAAAGAACAAAAGAAACTACTCTGCATCTCAAATTTTATTGATGATGACACCATGGAATTTGCTATTGGATTTGGAGGAATACGACCGACCGAATTTAATTCTGAGAACACCATAATTTTGAAACGTCAAAAATAAAAACAGATAAAGAGAAATACTAATTATTACAACCCCTCTTATTCTGGAAAAGGAACACAATGTGAAATATTAAAGCGTGAATTAAATTTTAATCATATTCCTACAGGTGATAGATACCGACTTGAAAAAGAAAATCAACATATTAATAAGTTTGACTCTCATTGTTTTTTGTTCGTGTAAAAAACAACATGAAACTCCAAAAAATGATGTTAAAGCCGCATTAGAAGAGCGATATTTTTTTGATTGTAAAAAGAAAACAATAAATGGAACTCTTTTTGAAGCTTGTATAAAAAGACCAGGCAATTTTACTGTAGTGAACGCTAAAGGAGAAACTGTTTATCAAAATAAGGAAAACCCCTTTGATTTTGAATTTTCAGACTTTAATGGTGACGGATACTCTGACATAAAAATGAATTATGTATCCAATACTCCTGGACTTCAAGAGTTGTTATTATTCGATAAAGAATCCAATAGTTTTGTAGAGGTACAATCATTTAACAAGTTTCCTAATTCAAAAAGAATACAAGAAACCGAGTTTTACTATTCATATAGAGGTGCTGGTTGTGCTGATTATGACTGGAAGAGTGAACTTTTTAAAATAACAGAAAGCCAAATAACAGTATATGGAATTATTAAAGGATTCAGTTGTTTAGAAAATGAAACCAATGGTATATATATTTATAAGATTATCGATTCTGAAAAGAAGCTTTTAAAATATATAAAAAGAGACCATGGCAACTGGAATAAAAAATGGGATTTTATAGAAAAATACTGGACCGAAAACCTCACCAAATTTGAATAGAAAACGTTATCTAACTGTTACTATAATTTAAAAATGAAAAAGAAACTTTACATAATACTTTTAACCTTTGGTCTTTCTTCTTGTGTAAAAGGCGAGTTATTTGATTCAAAAAAATCAAAATCATATTTCATTAAAAACAATAATATTTATTATTCGCCGAATGGTAATTGGTTTGAATTAGGATACAATAAGTCTGAAGCTGACAGTAAAACATTTGAGATACTTTCTGAACACATATCAAAAGATTCTAAATCAATATATTTTAAATATCACACACAACATCATATAGATTATTCTTCTTTTAAGATAACTTCCAGTGGAATCATTAAAGATAAAAACAATGTTTATGAACATGGAATTGACCGTCTGAATCCAGTTGACATTGTTGGAATTGACGTTGAAACATTCCAGTATTTACAAAAAAACAAATCGAGTAAATATTCTTGGACAAAAGATAAAAACAACTATTATTTCAAAGGAGAAAAATTGAATGTTGATTATAACAGTCTAAAATTTTTAAACGATGATTTCTTTTATGATAAAGAAAACCTTTATTCTGATTTAAATGACTGGAAAATAATTACAATTTCTAAAATAGAATCGTTACCTAAAAAAATCAATGAAAAATATATTTTATCGAACAACACGCTCTATTACGTAGGGTATGACAAGGATCGTCGAATTTCTTTGTTTTCGGAAAAAATAGAAACTTATGAAAAGCTATATTCAATTTCTAAAAATGTAGTTTTAATAGACACAACTGTTTTTGAATTTGGGACTAAATATGAACCTTTAAACCCTAAAACTTTAAAAAAAGTTAACATAGATTATAATAGTTTTGAATCTGTATATGAATCTCATTCAAAAAATAGATTTAATTATTATAAAGATGATCAAAATGTCTATTTTAACAATTTAATAATAATTCACGCAAACCCTAAAACATTTCAAGTATTAGATTATTGTTTTTCTAAAGACGATAGATATGTATTTTATAATTCAAACATATTAAAAGGTGCCGATCCTAAGACTTTCAAAAAAAACAATTATGGTCTTACTTGGAAAGATGATTTTGGAAATGAATTTGATTATCGTGGGAATAGAATTTCTCAAAAAAAATAATAGACCACAAGACCTATAATTAATTTCGATTGGCTTTTTACAACAGCAGAAAACCAAATAACAGTATACGGAATTATTAAAGCATTAAGTTGTTTAGAAAATGAAAAACACAATTCAATGATTCCAACAGACAGCGAATTTACAAGACTCTATTTCATTTATGGAATCACGTTAATCTTGATTTTATGCGGACTAATATTCAAATCAAACAAGAAAGAATATTGGTGTCATTTTATATGTTATGCTTTGTACACCGCATTTATGGCCTATGTTTTTAGTGATGAAGAAAATTTTAGTGGTGGAGGTTCTTTAGTAGTCTTATTTTATGGTTTAGCCTTTCCTGTTGTACATTTTATTATCTATGGAATTATACGATTAATAAAATCTGTACTACCCAAAAGAACCAGCAAAAGCAAGGAATAATCACCTACTTCTTCTCACCTACTAAAACAACTCAACTCAAAACAACTTCTTCTAAATGAAAACCGTAGTAAAACCATTCGTACTATGTGGTTTCCCGTAAGATTCTTTATTGTTATTCTTTTACATTCGAAACTTCTAAAAAACACCTATAGTTCCGTTAATACTTCCAAATGGGCTGTATAAGCGAACAAAAGACACGTATATAAATAAGTTAGCAGCAAGGAAAACAAAAATATCAATGAACATTCAAGACAATACAAACCCATTATTTGATTCTCAGAGAGAAAAGTCTGGTGCAAAAACCATTGATAAATATCTTTATCAATATCATTGGGCTTTATATAAAGTAATTAGCGAACATGACGTGAGAGATGAATATGCTGTTTTCATTGAGTTACACGAAGATGTAGTTTTAAGCAACTCATTAGAATCAACTGATGCAAGATTCGAATTCAACCAAGTAAAAACCAATTCAACTACCTTTACACAATATCAATTGGTAGAAAAGAAAAAGAATGGAAGATCTGTCTTAGGTAAATTAATTGAAAGTGTAAAATCAAAACCATATGCTAATAAGATTAGTTCTTTAAACCTTGTTTGTACAAGTAGTTTTAATCTCGAGTTAAAAACAAAAGATGTTGATTTAAAAATCATTAGAAAAGAAGACTTATCTGACAAGCAATTAAAAAAATTAGAAGAAGCTATAAACAAAGAAATTTCTGTTTCAAAACTACCATCTTCTTTAAAATTTATTATTCCTGATTTTACCGACACTAATTATCAGAAAGTCTTAATAGGAGAAATTTCAGGGTTGATTAATCGAATGTACCCTGACTCCTACTTTAATGATGAATCCATTTACAGGGTTTTAATGGATGAACTTATTCGCAAAGGAAAAGTAAGTTACGACTTCACTAAATGGGATGAGCTATTGAAAAATAAGGCGCTCACGTCTGTTCAAGTAAATACTGTAATTAATGAGTTTACTAATATCAAAAATGAAGAAAAGATTTACGTCGAATTTAATAAAATTTGTACAGAAATAGGGCTTAACTCTATAAAATCAAAATTATTGAAGCGATCCTTTTCGAGATACAAAAGACAAAGAATTAGTAATAGAAGTAGCTTACAACATGATACAAGTGCTTTTTTTCAAACAAACATTGAATCAATAATTTCATCTGGAACCACGGAATTTCTAGATGTTATTAACCAGCTAAAAAATAAATTACCCTCTAAGATTAGAAAGCAGTTTTCATGTGAGAATGAGGTGACTTCCGCTATAATATGCGAATATATAATGATGGCGTAATGGATAAAAACAACTTTAAAATATTAATTAGAAATCTAAGAACTAAACAAAATGAAAAGCTTAAAATTCATACAACTGCTAGTTCTGTCAAATTCAACAAAGTCAGCAAATCAGTTCAAGTTCAGCAAAAATCTGAATCTAGTAACAGCAAAAGATAACAGTGTTGGTAAATCAACATTGATAAAGTTAATTTTTTGGGGGCTTGGTTGTGAACCTGAACTTGATACAACATGGAATGCACAAGACTGTAAAACCATAGTAGACTTTGAAGTTGACGATAAAATTTATCGTGTAAAAAGGTACAAAAATGAAATTTCTTTAAAAGAAGAAGGTTATGCTTATAGGGACTATCGTAAAATCACAGGTAGTTTTTCAAAGAAATTTGCACAGATAGTCGGTTTCAATGCATTATTACCCAATCAAAAAACTGGTTCGCAAGAAACTCCCCCCCCCGCATATTATTTTATCCCATTTTATATAGACCAGAAAAGGAGTTGGGCAAATGCATGGGATAACTTTGAAAAGCTAGGTCAGTATCGTGGCTGGAAATCTACAATTGTAAAGTACCATGTTGGTTTACTAAAACCAGAGCACTTTAAATTAGAATCAGAAAAGACTGAAAAGAAAGAAAATCAAAAAAACATTGAATCTGAAGTAGCAAAAATTGAAACAACTTTGGATGTTATTGAAAGCTACATTCCTGACGCTGTAAATACAGTAACGACAGTACCAGCAATTGACAAAATTACAGATAGTATTAAAAAAGATTTAGAATTGCTTCAACTAAATCAAGAAGAATTACTTCATAAAACAGCCATTAATAATTCTGAAAAATCATATTTATATCAACAGCAAGTCATGACAGAGAAATTAATCTCTGAACTTGATAAAGACTATAAGTATAGCGTTGAAAATATTGCGGAAGATGAAATAGAATGTCCATTATGCGGAGTTGTACATGAAAATTCAATAGTTAATAGAACTTCGATCATGACAGACAAAACACAAGCAGAAAACCAGCTTGATGAAATCATTAAATCTATAGATAAAGTTGACAAGAAAATCACTTCCAATGCAAAAAAACTAGAAGATGTTAGGTCGCAAATATCTGTAATCAATGAAAAATATGTTATTGAGGATGAAAGTGACTCAAAAATAGATTTTAATCAGATAATCGAAAGTGTTGCTGGTAACTCAATAAAAACCAATGTCAGTAAAACCAAAGGTTTTAAAAAAACGCAGATTGCTATTATCACTAAAGAAATAAAAGAATTAAAAAAAGAACAAAAGGCGTTAACCACTAAAGATGAAACAGATACTATCTTAAACTACTTTAATTCAACATTATCAAACTACATAAAGCAATTGGATGCTGAAGCTGTTAATCTCTCAGAAATTAATTCTCCATTAGATTACAACAAGGTTATAAAAGAAGGAGGGGCAGCTGAAGGAGCTAGGGCAATTCTAGGATATTATTTAACAATCTTTTCAATGGTAGAAAAGTTTGGTAATGAGACTAAATCACCTTTAGTAATAGACACTCCAAATCAACAGGAGCAATCTTTTACAAATTACGAAAAAATAGTAAATATACTTACAAGCAGTTTATTAAAAAAGAATCAAATAATATTAAGTGCTATGGAAAATGAACAATTGAAGCCTTACACTGATGAAGCTCATATAATAACATTGGATGACAAAAAACTACTGCATAAGGATAAGTATGAGTTAGTTAAAATTGAATTCGAATAAAACACTCAACTGCGAACAAAACCTATACACAAGGCCAAATCGGACACTGCGCATAACCAAAACATTAATACACATTTATACAAAAAATTATGACAGAAGAACAATATCAAAGAATAATCAAAAACCAAATAATTCTTGATAACAAACTTAATGGAGTAGTAAATGAATTGAGAGTGATAAAAAATGATATAAATGTAGCAATAAATAATCAAAAATTACTCGAACAATACGAAATCGATATTACTGAAAGATTAAAACGAATTGAAAACGCATAAACTACTTTGAAGAAAAAAAAATCATATAAAGATTATTTAGACAAAACTTTCATCGAGGAACTAAATTATAAAATTTGGTCAACTAAAGGAAGTAGATTTAATGCAAGTAAAAGACTTTTAAAGGTAGCTGAATTATCAAATTTATGTTTAAGTATGTTATCTGTTTATCTTATTGCTGTTGGACTTTTATCTGTTTATAACATTTATTCGACTGAATCTATCGACGAAAATTTGATTGCCTATTCTATAACCTGCTTATCGATATTATTATTAGTTTTTGGGCAAATTGAAAACGCCAAAGATTTTAGTACAAAAGCAAAGCAATATCACAATTGCGGATTAGAATTATCTAAATTATACAATGATTTAAGAATTTTCAAAACATTAACTGATAAACCAAAGTTAAAGGAAAAGAAAGAGTTTGCGGAACAAATTTCAAACAAATACGAACGAATCTTAGAGAGACATGAAAATCACGAACCTATTGACCATAATATGTTCAGAGCATCAAAGGCTGAATATCATGAATTGACAAAACATGATGTTTTTAAAATAAAAACTGACTATTATTTAAAAACGGGATTGATTTATCACGCTTTGATAGTACTACCGCCAATAATTATAATCGGACTTTTAATAAAAACTAACATTTAAATGACAACAGAAGAATTTGAAAAAAAATCTGAGATAATTAGAAAAGAAATTTTTAACGAGAGTCTTTTAAAGCAGCCAAGTATTTACTCATTAAAAAGAACAGGCCATGAGCTTTTAGAAATTGTAAAAAAAATGGAATCAGAAAATACTGAATTTATTCCTACTCTTCAGTCTTTGAAAATGGACTTAGATATATATTTAGCTGATTTAGAGGGAGAACTTCAGCACGATTATGATAAAAACAACAAAAGATATAAAGGAAAATGGTCGAATGAAAGCAGAAAAATTAGCGGATTTATTTCTCGATTAAAAACATATACTTCGGAAAAAGAAATGGAATAAAAACGTGTAGTAACAACGTCTATAATTTATTAATCGTTATCACTTAATTATCAATTTCTTACAGATTTTCTAACGTTCTTTCTTTATTTAGTAATTTAATATCATAACTAATCATCTAAAACAAAAACCCCACTTACGTGAGGTTCAGAATCAATAAAAATAAAACGAAGTATGTAATTATTAAAAATCAAAACGATAATTCATTTTAAAGGCTACTCCCCAATTGTTACGAGTGAGGTGTTGGCTATAATTGTCAGAAATTACGAGGTAGATATACGACAAAGGTTTGTACTCCCATTGCAAACGGCTGTTGATATTAAAATTATCAAATTGGGTGTTGTATTGCACATAGGTAGTCCAGTTCAAACGGTTGGAAAAGAATATCTCTCCTATAAAACGGGCCAAATGAAAGGTTTCACTTCCCAATTCGTTTAAATCAATTCCATTACGTTCATAACGTACTTGCAAACGTGCCAACGGCATAAATCGGTACTGCATGTTCAAGCTAATACGATTTTTGGTACCGCTATAATAACTTCCATAACTGAGATTACCACCGTACTGAAAGTCTTTATTATCAGGAGAAGCATAGCCCATGCCTGCATCAAAATATTTATAGGTATCTGCCACAATCGGATTTCCGTTTCCTAAAGGATCAAAAGCATATTTTAAATTCACATGCTCAAAACGAACTCCTCCATATAAAAACGACTGATCTTTAAACACCAAATCGTTGTTAATAACCAAAGTAGATTGCGCTACCTTTCCATCTTCATCCCAATAGGTATTATTCGATAGGTTCAAATAACGATGACGATCAAGATGTGCAGAGTTTTTGTAGAATTTTGTTAAACTAATACGTCCACTTGCCTGTGTATATCCTTCACGTACCACAGCGTCTGTACTAGCATCGTAATTGTATAAACGCGGTACAAAACCAACATCGGTTATATAATTACCCCCAACTTTTCTAATACCCGCATAACCAGACACATTAATCTTGTTATACCACATACCCAAATTGTAAAATTGGTTGTCTCCAGAAATCCCATCAGAAGCACTACTCGCAATATTCGCAACTCCCGTCCAACGGTTATTTCTCGATTGGTAGTTCACATTCATTCCTGAGATGCGGTTATAATCATCTTTAAAAGAAAAACCATCGGTTTCTTGTCGGTTAATTAAAAATCCTGTCGCTGTAAAACTTTTAGACAACTGTTGCTGTACCACCAAGGCACCATAATTTTGTGCAGGGGTATCTCCTTCTTCTTTAGTAGCCACATTCAATACTCCCAAACGTGTTTTTTCGGCAATATTTCCAGACAGTTTTAATCCGAAAGAAATCTCGCTATTGGCTCCAATTCTTCTAGAGTAAAAAGGATTCACTCCACTTACTCCTAAGTTGGTAAACAAATCGCTGTTTTCTAAAAAGAAATTACGTCGCTCTGGAAAAAACACCGAGAATCTACTTAAGTTGGTTACTTGCCTATCTACATCTATCTGAGAAAAATCTGGATTTATCGTTGCATCCAATTTTAACGATGAACTCACATTAAACTGAACATCAACACTTGGTTTGAGCATGGTATCATCCGTTCCATTAGTTACATCTTCCGCATAGTTCATCGTAACCGATGGCGTTACCGCAAAACGAGAAGTACTATTTCGCTGCAAGTTTTCTACGGTAAATGTTTTGGCAAAACGCAAATCAAACTGGTTATAATTTCTATCAATAGGCGTGCTGGTGGTCCATTCATTCAATTTGATATTTCGGGTATGAAACATCACTCCCCATTCAGAAACTCCCGCTTTGTACCCTAAAGTTTTGAGCGGTATAGACACTTCGTATATCTTTTGATTCCCTTTGGTAGACGTTCGTGCATTCCAAATGGTATTCCAACTGGTACTTACACGAAATCCATCGCCATTTCTCGACAACAAAGCATCGATCAAAGCACCTCCCATGTTCACAATAAAAAAGTACCCTGATTGCTGTTGATTATAGGTATCTAACATAATCGCAAACGAATCACTTTCTGCTCCAGAAACACCAATATCATCACGTTTTAAAGAACCTATTTGTACTTTTGAAGATGGATCATTATACACCGCGCTGATGTATAAATTCTTTCCGTTATGAAACATTTTTACCTCAGTTTGGTTAGGTGCTACCTCGCCATTGTTAGGAATATAGTTTATAAATCCACCTTCAGGAGTTAACGTACTCCAAACCGCTTCGTTTAACTGTCCGTCTAAATCTATGTGGGTATCGTTAAAAACAATGCGTCCTTTGGTAATATCTGTTTGTGCTTGTATTGACAGCGTGATGAATATGCACCCTACCAATAATATGATCTGTTTCATGTATTTCAATTAAAAAGTTGAACTTGGTGTTGGCAAACAACACTTCGGCGGGCTAAACTATAGCAAAGAGGTCCCTCCTATTTAAAAAGTAGACCAAGCAGGTTTTCTCGACTTTAGAAAGTGCTTTTTTAACGAATGTTGTTTTGGTCGATGTTATTTAGATTTCTAGCGACAAAACAGCAGATTTAAGCTACTTTTCCTTTACAACTTTAGTAATATTGTATTTTAGCACGCATATGACTAGCTTACAAAAAACACCCGCAATTTTTAAGAATTCAATCGTACACCATATCCTATTTTGGTTAGGTGTGTATGCCTACTTTATAGGTACCGTAAACATGAGCTATTATAGTGGGTATGGAGAAGTATTGAGTCATTATGCCATCTATGTTTTTTGTCAGATTTTAGTGGCCTATACCAGCTTGTATGCACTCATTCCTTGTTTTTTAAACACTAAAAAGAATGTGCAGTTTATAGGAAGTATGCTACTCTTATTAATGTTGGCATTTGTACTTTTTGTGGCGTATCATGAATATTACCACCTTCCTAAATATCATGAACCCAAAGATATGCCTTACGATTCCTATGGGATCTTTTGGGAAAAGCTATTAAACATTCGCATTTTTATAGGAAAATCTACCATCATCTTAACCCCTACCGTATTATTAATCATTGCGAAGTTTTACAAAGAAAAACAAGCCTATTTACAACTCAACGAACAGAAAAAAATCACTGAACTTTCTGCCTTAAAACATCAATTGAATCCGCATTTTTTATTCAATACCTTAAACAATTTATATGCTTTAGCTATTAATAAATCAGACGAAGCTCCCGAAGTAATTGCCAAGCTATCTGAAATGCTCGATTATATGCTTTATGGTTGTAATGAGAAATATGTGCCTTTGACCAAAGAAATTGATTTGATTGATAATTATTTAGCTTTGGAAAAAGTGCGTTACGGAGATCGTGTTGCAATTCGTTTTGAGAAAAACATACAGCCTGAAGTAAAAATTGCTCCTTTAATACTGCTTACCTTTATTGAAAATGCCTTTAAACATGGGGTTTCTCAAGAGTTAAAAAAAGCTTCTATCAACATTGTTATTTCGGTGGAAGGAAATCATATTCTTTTTAATATTGCCAACTCAGTTACAAAAAACGCAGCCAATTCTACGAAAGAAGCTATTGGATTGAGCAATGTTAAAAAACAGTTGGAATTGTTATATTTAGACGGATATTCTTTAAAAATTGAAGAAGATGCCAATTATTTTAATGTACACTTAAAATTACCCATCAAATGACCTACAAATGTTTAATTGTTGACGATGAAGCACTCGCGAGAGGATTGATACAAACACATTTGTCTCAACTAGATGATTTTGAAGTGGTAGCTTCTTGCCCTAGTGCCATTGAAGCAAGCAAAATTCTACAAGAAGAATCTATTGATTTGCTGTTTTTAGATATTGAAATGCCGGTATTGAAAGGAACCGATTTCTTTAAACATTTGGTCCACAAACCCAAGGTAATTTTTACTACAGCTTATAGAGATTATGCCATTGAAGGCTTTGAATTGAATGCAGTGGATTATATTTTAAAACCGATTACTTTTCAACGTTTTTTCAATGCCATAGAAAAGTTTAGAACCTTGCAAAGAGGTAGTATGGTTACCCAAGTAAGTAGTCCGCAACCTAAAAACCATTTTATTTTTATCCGAAAAGATCGCAAGCAGGTAAAGGTATATTTAGATGCTATTTTATATATAGAGAGCTTAAAAGATTACGTAAAAATTCACGAAACGGAAACACAGCATATAACCAAGTCGAGTATTTCTGCTTTTGAAGAAAAATTAGATGCTCGTTTTGTTAGAATTCACCGTTCCTATATTATCAATAAAGATCAAATTACGGCTTATACCAAAAATGATGTAGAAATTGGAAATATTGAAATTCCAATTGGAGAGAATTATCGCGAAAACCTAACTGACTTATAAACTTGCCAATACCGAATCGACCATTTTTTTATTGTAGGCATTTATCTTTTGATGTGTAGGCATCCATCCTAATAAAAATCGCATAAAATCGGTACAAGCCACTGGGTACATAGCTCTCCATTCTTGCTCTAAATCTTTAAAATCAAAAGTAAATTTCTGTTGTACAAAGGCCTTGTTCAATGCTTCGAAATAATAGTTAAGTAATGCTGTTTCATAACGTTCCAATTCGGCATTCGATAAACAGCTTCCCAAGAAATACCCTACGTCCTTCATTCCGCAACCACCTCCTACATATTGAAAATCTACTGCAGCCACTTGTCTACCTCCTTCTGAAAAACAAAAGTTAGCAAGTTTGGCATCGCCATGCACAAAGGTTTTAAACTGGCAATTGTTTAATACAGTATCAATAGCAGGTGCCTTTGCTTTTAATTGTTCATCTGCTATCAAATCCAATTCATCAGGTCGGGTAGCTAAATGCCAATAAGTACCTACTTCCCAAAGTCCTTTTGGTTGTTGTTGTAAAAACTGGATATGAAAATTTGCCAACCATTGTAAACACAGTTTTACCTCATCTAAGGTAATAGACATTTTACGCAAAGGATAATTCTCGTTTAAATCTTCCATTATAATCCATTGTTGCATTCCTTCGGTAAAAGATCCCATTAACTGAGGCGTTTTACAGTCATTGGAGCAGTGCTCATTATACTGTTGATACCAATATGTCTCTACCTGGTAAGATCTTACCTTTCGTTGATGTGAAAGATTGGTATTCCAACCTCTTGGGTGTTTGGCTGCTTGTTGTAAATCAATAAACTTTACAACTACCGTTTTAAAATCAGCATTTTCTAACTGAAAACGTACAATACGTCCATAACCACTCCATAAACTTTGAATGGTTTCTACTTCTTTACAATTGGAAGCTTTGGTGATTTGTAAAAGGTATTGAATAAAGTTCGAATTCATTGAAATTACTTGTGCTTGCGAAGATAGTATAAAACGAAACTAAGACATCAAGCATTGCATTCTTTCTAGTTTGAATAAACCTTTTAACTATTTAATAAACCTCTTACATAATACAATCGTCGTTCTACTATTCAATGCTTTAATATTTGCTCATAGTGGCGGACATTCTATTGAGTGGATTGAAGAATGAAGGCTGCATAAGTTACTTGAAAAAATAAAATAAAGAGAATTAATTTTAATTAATTACCTTACATTCAGTAAATTAAAATTGTATGATTACAGACCAAAGTTTAAAAAAATTCTTATCCTGTAACTATGAGGATTTAAAAAAAAGTGATTACAAATTTCTAGTCGAAAGTTATTTTAAAACTCATAGTAAAGAATGGTATGTAGAAAACGAAGATGAACCCATATTAAATCTTACTCAAAAAGAATTCATTTTCTGGGAACTTATTCGGCGCCATGCGATGCCACATGGTATTAAGGAACAGTTTTTCGATTTTAGTGGCTTTATTTTTCCAGATTTTGCAGGTATTTCTCTACTGCATAAGGAAATAAAGACTGTTGGTTTTGATTTTGATTTTTGGTCTAAGGGTGAAAAAATGGAATTTACATATGATGTTGATTTTTCATATGCTAAATTCTTAGGAATAGCTAACTTTAAAAGTGTTAAGTTCTCTGGAAATGTAGATTTTCAGTCAACAAAATTCTTGGGAGATGTAAACTTTCCTAATGCCCATTTCTTTAAAAAAGTAAGATTCTCAAGCACAGAATTCGATGGTTTGGCAAATTTTTCAGAGGCTCAATTTTCAAGTGAGCATCGAACAATATTCCGTTATTGTAAAGGCAAAAATTCCAGAGAAAATTCAGAAAACGAACCTTGGAACTATCAAATAGAATTTAATTTTAGCAGTGTAGAACTCAATAATATGGTGAGTTTTAAAAGAGTTCATTTTCATAAAACAAATTTTTCTGGAACCAATATTCCCAAAGATCTTCGATTTGAAGAGTGTAGCTGGGCAGGGACTAGAAGATTGGTATTATGGAAAGAGCATACAATTTTTAGACTTTGGAATAGAAATAATTCACATTTTAAAAATTATATTGAACGATATCGGCAAATAAAACTGAACTATGCTTCTTTTCAAGAATGGGAACTTTCTGGAAAGGCATATAGAAGTGAGATGTATATTCGACAATGGTTGGCTTTCTTTGAGATATTTAACTACAAGAAACCACTTATGATTCCTATTCGTATTATCGAATTTCTTTTGTCTTCGTTTTATGGGATTTTTTCAGGATATACTCAAAGTATAACAAAACCATTTATTTGGTTGATACTATCAACAACTTTAATCTTCCCTTTTTTCTATAGTGAATGCCAACTCATTGAGTTATTTGATTGTAATTATTCTAAAACATTAGAAACAAGTGCAAAGAATACTTTTCCATTCTATAGACTTGAGAATGATAAGTTCTGGGTAGCTTTAACTCAAAAAATATTTAGTAGTACACTTCTTGCTTTTTTTATTCTTGCTCTGAGAAAGAGGTATAAACAGTAAAAGTTTGAAGATTAGAAATAATTAGATTTGAACGTAAATAAAAACAAAAACCAAGCAAATGCTCGGTTTTTTTTATCTAACTATCTACAAAATAGTCTAACTCTTCTTCTTTTATAATATCTTCCATTATCCCTCTAACCATGTACGTCACATTGGTTATCAGCATCATATGTACCACTACCTTCTTTATCAATTCTTAAAAACAACATTACTTTCAAAACTTGTTTACCTGTAAGAGTATTTGCGAACTAGTACATTTCATTCCAAAAGACTTCATGAAATTGGCAGACAGCATTCTTGTTTAATATTTTCAAATATACGTATCAAAAACATTATTTTATTGAAGATACAACAATAAAAACAAGGTTAAACTTATACTATATTTAATAAATATTATAAAATATTAACAAAACATCAAAATGTTGTTATTATAATATTAATAGCTAATAATATCCTATGAAAAAAAACACCCCAGTTAAGATAGATTTGCTGATTATCAACACTTAACATAAAACAAACATTCAAAACCCTTCAAATAATGTTCAACTACTATAACACACAAACCTTCTAAATCAGGCATCTATTTTTCAATTTTTTAATAATACAAAAAATGAGTATCGACCTGTGTGATTGGACTCATAAAAAAACGCACAAAAAAATGTAAACCTCATAAAATGTAAACCTATAAGAACAAAAACAAACACCCAAGACTAAAAAAATAATTAATCAAACCTTTAACAACATAAAAACATGAAAAATAAATTCACATTGCTAATAGCATTCTTATTTGTTTTTTATTCCGGATTTTCACAAACCAACAACTTCTGGAAAAAAGAAGCTATTTCTTTACAAAATAAAACAAACCTTTCTTCCATAGAAACCTTTAGTTTAGAAATAAGAAAATTAAAAAACACATTATTACAAGCTCCTAAGATTAACAACTATACTGCGAAATCGAATCTTGTAATAACCTTTCCAAATGAGTTTGGGGAGTTAATCGAGTATCGCATGTTTGAAAAATCAAATTTGCATCCAGAATTGGCTAACAAATTTCCGAATGCTAAATCTTATATAGGTAGCTCTGTAAAAGAAAATAAATCTATATACTTAAGTGTAAATCAACACAGTATTAGTGGAGTAATTATCAAAGCCAATTCAAAACCTCAATACATTAAACCTGTTGACATACAAAATAACCTTTACACTATAAGTTCTAAAACCACAGAAGAAGAAGAAAAAGGTAACTTTAATTGTGGATCAGATAGTGATCGTCATCATCATAATTTAAAAACTAAGCTAGAATCAAAAACAACAGTACAACGAAATGCAAATGACGCTACGTTAAGAACCTATCGTTTTGCTATAGCTACTACCGCTGAATTTTCACAGTTTTATATCAATCAAGCAAATGTAAGTAACGGTACCGTTCAACAAAAAAAAGCAGCCGTAATTGCTGGATTAAACGCTACGTTAACCATCATAAACGCAGTATATGAAAGAGACTTAAGCGTTCGTTTTGAATTAGTAGCAAATAATGATGCTCTCATATTTTTAGACACTAATACTGATGGTTTTACACATGACAATAGCAGTGCTTTAGTAAATGAAGCTCATGGGGTAATTAGCAACACCATAGGAAATGCGAACTTTGATATTGGTCATGTAGTAGACTTATCTAATCGAGGTGGTTTTGGAGGACTCGGAGTTCTTTGCAACGATTCTAGAAAAGGAACAGGTGCTAGTACTGCTAACAACCCTACTGGTAATTTTTTTTATGGATTATTCCTTCATGAAATAGGTCATCAATTAGGAGCACAACATACATTTAATAATGCTTGTAATGGCAATAGAGTTAGTTCTAGTGCTTTTGAACCTGGTAGTGGTTCAACGATTATGTCATACTCAGGAGTATGCGCACCAAATGTTATTAATGACAGAGATACCTACTTCCATGCTAAAAGTATAGAACAAATGTGGAGCGTAATATCCAACACCAATTGTGCTACTCTTACGAATACAGGCAATACCCCTCCAACAGCAAATGCGGGTAACGACTTTACCATACCAAAATCTACTCCTTTTGTATTAAAAGGAACAAGTAGTGATGCCAACAACGCTGCTAATAGTTTAACACACACTTGGGAACAAATAGATGCAGGAACAGAAGCTATTTCTCCATATGCAATAACAGGACCAGCTTTTCGATCTTTAGCCCCTAGTTCATCAGCAGAACGTTATTTTCCAGCCATAGGAGGTGTTTCTAGTGGATATGTTTCTCAATGGGAAAGTCTTCCTGCTGTATCAAGAGAAATGAACTTTAGATTAACCGTTAGAGACAACCATAATGGTGGTGCAAGTACCGCTTCAGATGACGTAAAAATTACGGTAAACGATAATGCAGGGCCTTTTGTAGTTACTTCTCCTAATACCGATCAAATCATCTGGACACCTGGAACAAACGAAAACATTACTTGGGATGTTGCTGGAACAACTAGTAATGGAATAAATGCAACCACAGTAGATATTTTATTATCTATCGATGGAGGAATCACATTCAATACTACTTTGGCTTCCAATGTTCCTAATGATGGATCACATCAAATTACCGTACCCAATACAACCGGTAGCCAAAATAGAATTATGGTAAAGGCCACCAACCATATTTTCTATGATATGTCTAATAAAAACTTTTTTATCTCTAATGGTTCAGATACTGTAGCACCAAGCACACCAACAGGTTTAACCGCTACGAATCCTGATAATGATTCTCATATTTCAGCCAAGTTAAATTGGACTGCTTCTACAGACAACGTGGGTATAGCTGGATACATTATTGTACAAAATGGAGAAGAAATATTTACTTGGAACAGTACCAGTACTAGTGACCTTATTATGCGTGGTTTAAATGATGGAACTGACTATGCTTTTCAAATAATTGCTTTTGATGCAGCCGGTAATAGATCTGCCGCCAGTGCTGTTGCAAATGTTAAAACTACAGGAAACGCACCAACTGCACCTTTAAACGTTATTGCAACAAACATTACACAAACAGGTGCTTCATTAAGTTGGGACCCTTCCACTAGCCCAGGTACACACATTGATGGATATAGTGTATTTGTAAATGGCGTATTTACCCTTTATACAAAAGATGTTACACCTGATAATCTAACCTCAGCTGTACTTAATACCTTAAATCCTGGTAGAACCTATAGTATTACAATTGGAGCAGTAGATGGTAACAATATAAGGTCTCGAAAAGAATCTATTCCCATTGAAGTAACAACACTAGAAGACAACACACCTCCTTCTACTCCAACTAATTTAGTAGCGAGTGTTCCACAAGCAACTGGTGAAAACCCAGAAACTTCCGTAGATTTAGATTGGACTGCTGCTACCGACAATACCCGTATTGCAGGATATATTATTGAATGGGAATGGAACAACGGGACAGATTCATTTACTTGGAACAGTACAAGTGCAGCCATCACCATGCGAGGTTTAACCCCTGCAACTGCCTATACGTTTAGAGTAAGAGCTTTTGATGCTGCTGGGAATACTTCTGAACTTAGTGGACCTGCAACAATAACAACGGCAGGTACTCTTCCAAATGACACAACACCTCCATCTAATGTAACAAACTTACAAGTTAACAATATAACAACCACCACAGCTAACTTAACTTGGAATGCAGCTACAGATAATGTAGGGGTTACTGGGTATGATATTTTTAGAGGTACAGAAACTACTGCATTTGCAACTTCAACTACCAACAGTTTTCAACTTATAGACTTAACTCCTGGAAGTACTACCACCTATGTTGTAAAAGCAAAAGATGCAGCTGGTAATACATCTGTAAACAATAGTAATACAGTTACTGTAACTACTTTAGAAAATACAGACCCTACATATTGCGATATGAAAGGCAATAACAGTAATGATGATAACATTACAAATGTAACTTTTGCAGGAATCAATAAAACATCTTCTAATACTACTGCTGGTTATCATGATTATACAGATAATATTGCCAATGTTACTAAAGGAGAAACTCAAAGTATGACTGTCACATTTGTTGGGTGGCAAGGTGGAGACAATAACGAAGTATATGTATGGATTGATTGGAATAAAAATGGACTTTTTACAGATGCGGGTGAAAAATTTGAAGGAACTGGAACGGGTAGCATTCGTACCGTATCTATAACCACTCCGAATACCGCAACGACAGGAAATACAAGAATACGTGTTGTATTAGGCTATAATAATAGCGATGGAGACAACGCTTGTACGAATATTAGTTTTGGTGAAGTAGAAGATTATACTATTTCAATTAGCAATGGTGGTGGTAACAACGATACGACTCCTCCTTCAAATGTAACTGGATTGCAAGCAGAAAATATAACACAAACAACAGCTGACTTGACTTGGAATGTAGCAACAGATAATATAGGCGTTACTGGATATGACATTTTTAGAGGTACAGAAACTTCCCCTTTCCAATCAACTACCACGAATAGTTTTCAACTAATAGGATTAAGTTCTGGGAGTACTACAACCTATGTTGTAAAAGCAAAAGATGCCGCTGGTAATATATCAGTTAACAATAGTAATACGGTTTCAGTTACCACACTTACTGATACAACCAATCCGACCTATTGTGCGGCGGGTCATCAAGGAACCAATTATATAGCGCAAGTTACTTTTGGAAGTATCAATAATTCAAGTACAAACAATAGTTATACTAACTTTACTAATCAAAGTACTACAGTTCAAAGAGGTCAGTCTTTATCTCTTACGGTTACCCCTGGAATTACAGCAAACAACTGGTCTAGCAATGTCGTTGCTGCTTGGATAGATTGGAACAGAGATGGTACGTTTTCTATTGCTGAAAGAGTATTATTAAAATCTCCAGGAGTTGGTGGTCAAACCACTACTGTAACAGTACCGAATGATGCCCAATTAGGAATTACTAGATTAAGAGTACGTTATAGATGGGCTAGTAACCCTAACCCTTGTGGTACCTCATCTAATGATGGAAATGAAGTAGAAGATTATAACATTATAGTTAATGGGGGCAATGGAAATGATGATACAACTCCTCCTTCTAACGTAGAAAATGTTACTGTTGCAAATATTACACAAACAACAGCCGATTTAAGTTGGACTCTAGCAACTGATAATATAGGGGTTACTGGATATGATATTTTTAGAAATGCAGAAACTACTGCTTTTGCAAGTTCAACTACCGCTAGTTTTCAATTAACTGGATTGGCCCCAGGAAGTACTACAACCTATGTTGTAAAAGCAAAAGATGCCGCGGGTAATACATCAATTGCCAATAGCAATACTGTAACCGTAACCACACTTGGAAATACTACTCCAACCTACTGTTCAGCAGGTGCAAGTCCTACTGCGAATTATATAGGTCAAGTTATATTTGGTACTATAAACAATACCACGACTAGTGACGCAAGTTATTCCGATTTCACCTCTCAAAGCACTACAGTACAAAGAGGACAATCAGTATCTCTCACCGTAAATCCTGGAATTTCATTTTGGAGTAGTAATGTAGTAGCCGCATGGATTGATTGGAATCAAGACGGAACTTTCTCTACTACAGAAAGGATATTAATAAAATCACCAGGAACTGGAGGGCAAACAACTACCGTAACAGTGCCTAATGATGCTCAATTAGGAACTACTAGATTAAGAGTTCGTTATAAATGGGCTGGTGATCCTAACCCATGTGGAACCGCATCTAGCGATGGTGACGAAGTAGAAGATTACACGGTTAATGTAACTAATGCTAACAGTGCTAGTCCAGGGTTATTAACTGAAAGTTATACTAATAGTAGTAAGAAAAAGCCTAGTGTTTTTCCAAACCCATTTAATGAAAATGTTGTTTTAAATATCAACTCTTTTAAAAATTCAGCATTTAACTTAGGAATATACGATTTAGCTGGAAGAGAAATTTTCTTTAAACAATATAACGGTTATCAATCTAAAATTGAAAATATTGGTGATTATATCAAGGCTACAGGAACCTATATTATTAGAATAACATCTGAAAAAAATTCACAAGTTTTAAAAGTGATTAAAAAGTAAATTCTTAAAATATAACTTCTAATAACATAAAAGCTCAAGGTATTTAAATACCTTGAGCTTTTTATCTTTAAAATGATTTCCAAACTAACACATACGTTCTTATATAATATACTATAGTTTGGTTTTCATTAATAACTTGCTATTTATCAATAGAACCTAAAACACGTTGCATAAAGTTATTCAACGCTTCTTTTTTAGGAGTTCCTTCTTTCATCATCTTAGCAACTTCAATTGCTCCGTACATATTAGAAATTAACTCTCCAATAACATCCAGCTCTTCATCTTTTAAAGATGGAACCTCTGTTAAAGCTTCTAAGGTTTCGATGGTTTCTAATACATAATCTTGATCGTTCTCTTCTATAAAAGAAGTCAAGTGCTTAATTACTGGTAATTTCATATGTTATTTTTTATGGTCTCTACAAAGTAAATCGTATGCTATAAATAGATTACTTTGCTTTACTTGTATTGACAGTATATTATACTACTTCGTTTACCAATTCTTTTAATACATCAAACTTGTTTGTTTGTACTTGATTTACAAATTTTCCGTCTACAAACGTGGCAAATGTTGGTAAATTATCTACTGTTGCCAATTCTCTACTTCCTGGAAACTTTTCGGCATCTGCTATAATAAATACAGTGTTCTCATTTTCCGTAGCTAACTTCTTAAATTTTGGCTTCATAATTCTACAATTACCACACCAAGTAGCAGAATATTGCACCACTACAGTTTTATTATCGGAAACAATTTGTGCTAAATTGTCTTGATTTAATTCTTGTACCATAATTAATTTTATTTAATAAGAGTAAAAACTCAAAGATATGCTTGGGTAAGCATGTTAGAAGATAAGTTCGTGTTTAACATATTTGAAAAACACGAACTTAAAATTTATTAGTTTACAGCTAAGTACTCAGCAGTAGCTTTAGCGTTAGGTTGCATTGCTTGCTTTCCTTCTTCCCAGTTAGCAGGACAAACTTCACCTTTTTCTTGTACGTGTGTATACGCATCGATTAAACGTAAGTACTCATTTACGTTACGACCAATTGGCATATGGTTAACACCTTCGTGTACAACTGTTCCTTCTTCGTCGATGATATATGTAGCTCTATAAGTTACATTATCTCCCTCAACTTGTACAGTTCCAGTAGCCTCATCATACGTTTCGTTAGTGATATCTAAAATACCTAAGATTGAAGATAAGTTACGGTTGCTATCTGCGATTAATGGATACGTTACTCCTTCGATTCCTCCGTTATCTTTAGAAGTATTTAACCATGCAAAGTGAACCTCAGCAGTATCACAAGAAGCACCGATTACAACAGTATTTCTTTTTTCAAACTCTGGTAAAGCAGCTTGAAAAGCGTGTAATTCTGTAGGACATACAAAAGTAAAATCTTTTGGATACCAAAATAATACTACTTTCTTTTTGTTGTTTACTGCTTCTTCTAAAACATTTAACTTAAACGTATCACCCATTTCGTTCATTGCGTCAACGCTTAAATTTGGAAATTTCTTACCAACTAATGTAGCCATCTTTTAATTTTTATGTATTAATATTTAATTTAAAACGATGACAAAAATATTCGGTTTAAGGAGATAAAAAGCCTAAAATCAAAAATATTTTTTTATTCCAATATAAGATAATTCAATACTGAGCTATAAGTACTCTTTATCGCAAACAAAACAACTATATAAGAATCTGTAAAACAACCACTTAACAGTAAATCAAATCTTTAAAATAACTTTAACTTATGATTAAATAAAAAATATAGATAAAAATTATTCATTGATTTATCGTAAATTTGAGTGTATCTAACCTATAAAAAAACAAACAAATGACAGATGGTAAATCACACAACTCTAATGGTTTAGAAAAATGCCCTTTTCATAGTGCGCAAAAAAAACCTGCAGGAGGAGGAACTACCAACAGAGATTGGTGGCCCAATGAATTGAAGTTAAACATACTTCGTCAAAACGCTTCAAAAAACGACCCAATGGGAAACAGTTTTAACTATAAAGAAGCCTTTAATAGTTTAGACTATGCTTCCCTAAAAGAAGACCTTATTAATTTAATGACCGATTCTCAAGATTGGTGGCCAGCCGACTATGGACATTATGGTGGATTAATGATTCGTATGGCTTGGCACAGTGCAGGAACCTATCGTGTAGGTGACGGTCGTGGAGGTGCTGGATCTGGAACGCATCGTTTTGCGCCATTAAATAGTTGGCCAGATAATGGAAACTTAGACAAAGCACGCCTATTATTATGGCCAATTAAAAAGAAATACGGTAATAAAATTTCTTGGGCTGATTTAATGATATTAGCAGGAAACTGTGCTTTAGAATCTATGGGCTTTAAAACCTTTGGTTTTGCTGGTGGACGTGAAGATGTTTGGGAACCTGAACAAGATATTTACTGGGGTAGTGAAAACCAATGGTTAGGAAATGATAATCGATATGATACAAGTGATGGTGAATTAGAAGGACATTTAGGTGCAGTACATATGGGATTAATTTATGTAAATCCTGAAGGACCTAATGGTGAACCTGACCCATTAAAATCGGCACATGATATTAAAATTACCTTCGGAAGAATGGCAATGAACGATGAAGAAACCGTTGCTTTAGTAGCAGGTGGACATACTTTCGGAAAAGCACACGGTGCTGCTGATCCAGACAAGTATGTGGGTGTTGAACCTCATGGTGCTTCGATCGAAGAAATGAGTACTGGTTGGAAAAATTCTTTCGGAACAGGTGTTTTAGATGATGCTATTACTAGTGGTTTAGAAGGTGCTTGGACTCCAAACCCAATTCAATGGGACCATGATTATTTTGATGTATTATTAAATTATGATTGGGAACTCACCAAGAGTCCTGCTGGTGCACATCAATGGACACCTACGGCTGCTTCTAATGCAAGAATGGCTCCAAAAGCAGGAGATGCCAACGAAAAACAAGCTTTAATGATGTCTACAGCTGATATGGCTTTAAAGATGGATCCTACCTACAGAGAAATTTCAGAGCGTTTCCATAAAGACCATGCTGCTTTTGAGGATGCTTTTGCGAGAGCTTGGTTTAAACTAACTCATAGAGACATGGGACCTATTGATCGTTATTTAGGCCCAGAAGTACCTTCTGAAGAACTAATTTGGCAAGATCCAGTGCCAAAAGTAAACTATACCTTAAGTGAAAGTGATATCGATTCTTTAAAGAAAATGATATTGGCTTCTGGATTATCTGTTGGAGAATTGGTAAAAACTGCTTGGGCATCAGCCTCTACATTTAGAGGATCTGATAAACGTGGTGGTGCCAATGGAGCGAGAATTCGTTTAGAGCCACAACGCAGTTGGGAAGCCAATAATCCTGAAGAGTTAAACAAGGTTTTAAATGTTTTAGAAGGAATTCAAAAAGAATTTAGCGGTACTGTTTCTATGGCTGATTTAATTGTATTAGCAGGAAATACTGGAGTTGAAGAAGCTGCTAAAAAAGCAGGTCATGATGTAAGCGTTCCTTTTACTCAAGGTCGTGGTGATGCTACACAAGCGCAAACAGATTTAGAATCATTTAGTCATATGGAACCTTTGGCTGATGGGTTTAGAAACTATCAAAATGCCAAATTGAATGTTGCTGCGGAAGATTTACTTGTAGACAAGGCTAACTTATTAACTCTTTCTATTCCTGAAATGACCGCTTTGGTTGGAGGAATGCGAGTTTTAGGTACAAATTACAACGGATCTAAACACGGAGTATTCACTGATAATGTAGGGCATTTGACCAATGATTTCTTTAGCAACGTTTTAGACTTTTCTTTAACTTGGAAAGCTGCTAATAGTGAAGATAAAGAATTTATAGGAAGAAATAGAGCTACAGGAGCTATGAAATTTAGCGGTACAAGAGCAGACTTGATTTTTGGTTCCAACACCGAACTAAGAGCTGTTTGTGAAGTATATGGTGCAGATGACGGAGAACAACGTTTTGTAAACGACTTTGTTGCCGCTTGGACGAAAGTGATGAACTTAGATCGATTTGATTTAGCTTAAAACAAAACTTAGATGATAAAAAAAGGAGGCTTAAAAGCCTCCTTTTTATTTATTTACTAGCAAACAACTGTACATCATTTCCTGATACTTCTTTTTCTCCGAGAATAATTAAACGTTCTACTACGTTTCTCAATTCACGAATATTCCCTGTCCAATCATATTCTTGCAACAACTTAATAGCATCATCAGAGAAATTTTTCTTTGGAGTACCTTGCTCTTTTGAAATCTTATCTGCAAAGAAATCTACCAACAACGGAATATCTTCACGTCGATCATTTAATGCAGGTACTTTGATTAAAATTACTGCCAAACGGTGGTATAAATCTTCTCTAAAACGTCCTTCTGCAATTTCCTTTTTTAAATCTTTATTCGTAGCCGCCACTACACGAACATCTACTTTGATATCTTTATCAGAACCTACACGTTGAATTCTATTTTCTTGTAAGGCACGTAATACTTTTGCCTGTGCTGACAAACTCATGTCTCCAATTTCATCTAAGAAAATGGTTCCCTTGTTAGCTGCTTCAAACTTCCCTGCTCTATCTTTATTGGCTCCTGTAAAACTACCTTTTACGTGTCCAAATAATTCACTTTCAATTAATTCAGAAGGAATTGCCGCACAATTTACTTCTATCATTGAAGATTTAGAACGATCTGATTTTTCGTGTAACCAATGCGCTACTAACTCTTTACCAGTTCCATTTGGTCCAGTAATTAATACACGTGCATCTGTAGCAGCAACTTTTTCTATGATTTCTTTAATATGAGTAATGGCATCACTCTCACCGATCATTTCATAGTTCTTGCTTACTTTTTTCTTCAACCGTTTGTTTTCAACTACCAGCTCTTTTCTATCTAAAGCATTACGTACAGTATTTAACAAACGATTTAAATCTGGTGGTTTTGATATATAATCAAAGGCACCTAAACGCATTGTATTAACAGCAGTATCTAAATCACCATGGCCAGAAATCATCACCATAGGTACTTCTGGTTTTAGTTTTTTAGCTTTCTCCAATACCTCAACACCATCCATTTTTGGCATCTTAATATCACACAATACTAAATCGTAATCTTTATCTTTAATCATTTCAATTCCTGCCAATCCATCTTCAGCTTCTTCTACTTCATAGGCATCATTTTCTTCTGAAATAATTTTTTTTAAAACTCTACGGATTGCCGCTTCGTCTTCAATGATTAATATTTTTGACATCTTCAGTTAGATTTTTACTTAAACTTTCTATTATTAATTCCTCTTTTCCTTGAAGGGATTCATCATAGGTAATAAAAAGGAATTTACCATTTTTCTTTTTAAAACGAATCAAAGACTGTTCCTTTATTATTTTATATCCTAAAAAATCATTCCAAAAATACGATTCAAAATAATTCCCTCTTGTTACTAAACCTTTATCTGTTGCATAGAACACTCTTCTATCATTGATTAATAAATTCGCAATAAAAGTTCCTATAACTATATAAAAAGGTATATTCATTTTTGATTCTAAAAGAAAAAATCTAGTAAAATCATTACTTTCAAAATTTAAAAAGTCAAGTTTGCTTATTACTAAATACAAGATGATTGGTAAAGCTATTGAGACAAGTACTCCCAAAAACTCTGATCTAAACAATTCAATACACCCTAATTTTAACAGTTCCTTCTTTCTTTGAAAAAATTGAATTAATTCAAATACTCCTATTAAAACATATCCAAAAATTAGAATTAACGTTATAATAATTGCTCCATTCCAATCAATGTAACAAAACGTTACAAACAACGTCAAAATCAAATACATTAATAACTGTATTAATTTTCTGTTTCTCATAAACAAATCTCACTAACAATTAAACTTCCTGTCTCCTGTTTCCTGTTTCTTGCTATCACGCTTCTCTATCCCTGTTCTTTTATAATATGTATATCTCTTTGTGGAAACGGTATACTAATATTGTGTTCTCTAAATAATTCGTCTATTCTAAAGCGAATTTCACTCTGTGGTATAATAGCTTTAAAACTATCATTCAGTGTAAAAATAAGTTTAAAATCCAGTGAGCTATCTCCAAAGTTTTCAAAAATCACTAAAGGAACTGGTTCCTTCAAAACTTTAGGATGTTCTGTAGCCGCTTGAAGCAATAATTTTTTAACCAATTGCACATCACTTCCATAGGCAACTCCAACTGAAACACTTTCTCTAGTAGTAGTTCCGTTTTGCGTCCAATTGTATAAACTATTTGATAAATATTTATGATTCGGAATTACCAATACTTTATTGTCAATGGTCACTGCTCTGGTAGTTCTCAGTTTAATTTCCTCTACTCTACCGACCTTTCCATCTATTTCAATAATATCTCCAACATGCACACTCTGATCAAGAATAATAAAAATCCCAGAAATAATATCTTGAAAAAAGGTTTGTAATGCCAAACCAATACCAATTAACAATGCTGAAGAAGCAACTAAAATTGCACTTAAATTTACTCCAGAAGAGCTTAATATCATTGAAAATATAATGGCATAGATAAACCAACTGGTAAAAGAAAATACCGTATTAAACTTGTTCTTATCTTCTTCTTGCAGCCTTCTTCTAACAAACTTTTTAAAATATTTAAAAACAATATTTGCTATAATGAGTGATACAATGAGTATTAAAACTGTTTTAATCGTAATATCTACACCTTTACCTCCAATTGGCAATCGGTAGTTCAATATTTCAATAACCTCTTTGGTAAATTCTTTCATTATTTTTTTAATTTAATAAAGGTAGTATAATAGATAATACTAAAAAAAAGATATAACCTACTATGGAAATATAATACTGATAATTCTTTTCTTCTTTTTTAACAATACTCAATATTGTAAAAATAACTCCAGTAACAAGAATGATAGTTCCTATAGTGGAAAATATAAACATGTTTTGATTGAATCTTGCAGAGTCATGTAATCCTTCTGCAAAATTAATTACCAAATAAGCTACTGCTATATTTAGTACAACTAAATAAATAAGAAACTTAAAAGCCCACCTTTTATAATTGGTAGGCTTTTCGTTTAATTGAATATTTTCCATCTATAAATAACTTCTTATCCGCTATAGCGAATCCACTTCCATAAATCTTTATAGGTAGGTTTTTTACCATAAGATAAAATACCAACTCTATAAATTTTAGCAGCAAACCATACCATAAACATAAAGGTAGCTACTAACAGTAACATTGAAATTGCAATCTCCCACCAAGCTACTCCAAATGGAATACGCATCAACATCACAATTGGAGAAGTAAACGGTATATGAGAAAATATAATTGAAATAGGTCCATGCGGATCATTAATTACCGTAAAAAATCCAACGTATACTCCTAATATTAAAGGTAACATAATAGGCATCATAAATTGTTGTGTATCGGTCTCATTATCTACCGCTGCACCTACAGCTGCAAATAAAGAACTATACAACATATATCCTCCTAAAAAGTAAAAAATGAATATTACAAACATTTTAAATAAAGGAAGACTAAAAAACTCAACAGCTATTTGTTCCAATTTATTTCTTTCTGCTGCCTGTTTCATTACTTCCATTTGCTCTGCAGGAATTTTTGCTGTTTGCATCTCTACTAAATCAAGTCCTAAAAGAGACGAAGCTACCAGGGTAATTATAAATAGTAACACTCCCCAAATAAAGAACTGTAATAACCCAGCAGAAGCGTTTCCTATAATTTTACCTAACATCAATTTAAAAGGTTTTACAGAAGACACTATTACTTCAATAATTCTACTAGTCTTTTCTTCAATTACACTTCGCATTACTGAAGTACCGTAAATCATAACAAACATAAACAGCATATAACCAGCTAATCCTCCTGCAATGATACTTGCTACACTCTTTGCTTTGGATGATTTTTCTCCAGAAAAATTAAACATTTTTATATCTGAAGAAATACGTGATTCTTTAATATGCGCTAAATCAATACCAAAACTCGTTAACTTTTCATTTCTTAGTTTCTTTTCAATTCTATTTTCTAAACTTCCCATTACGGTCATACTTGGGGAATCTTTCGAGAAAAACTCAATTGATTGTGCTAAGATTTCTAAACTGTCTTTTTTGGGAATATATAATGCACCATAATAGTCTCCTTCTTCCACTTTCTTCTTAGAATCTTCAAGTCCTAACTTGGTAAAATCTTCAAATTTTAGTGTTTTTGAATCATTGAAAGCATCATTGGCAAATAATCCTGATTCGTCTACAAAAACTATTTTCTTAACCTTTTCATCATTCTTTTTCATTAAGAAAAAAACCAATGCTCCCATTCCTACCATTAACAATGGGCTCAGAAAAGTCATCATAATAAATGACTTGTTTCTAACCTTAGCAATAAACTCTCGTTCTATAATTAATCTTAATCTACGCATAGCTTAATTATTTTTATTTACCGCCTCAATAAAAATATCGTTGGCACTTGGTATTAGTTCTACAAAATGTTGTACCTCTCCTTGAGAGGTTAAAAAAGATAATAAATCGTTAGCTGAATTTCCTTCAGTTAACTTTACGTTCAATTTAAGTCCGTCATTTAACAATCTAAAATCTGCTGGTAATACTTTAAAGTTCTCTTTCAACTTTGCTTCTACCTCTTTTGGGCTCGCAGTATTTAAACCAACTTGGAAAGTGTTGGTTCTAAATTGTTTTTTTACATCGTCTAGCTTTCCTTCTAAAATCTTATTTGATTTGTTAATCAAAGCTATATAATCACACATTTCTTCTACACTCTCCATTCGGTGTGTTGAAAATATAATGGTAGCCCCTTCATCTCTTAATTGTAAGATCTCTTTTGCTATTAATTGTGCGTTGATAGGATCGAATCCAGAAAAAGGCTCATCAAAAATTAATAATTTAGGTTGGTGTAACACCGTAACTATAAACTGTACTTTTTGGGCCATTCCCTTTGATAATTCCTCAATTTTCTTTCCCCACCAAGCGCCAATATCAAACTTATCAAACCAATATTTTAATCGTTTTTTTGCTTCAGATTTACTCAATCCTTTTAATTGAGCTAAGTATAAGGCTTGCTCTCCTACTTTCATAGATTTGTACAAACCTCTTTCTTCTGGTAGGTATCCAATATGTTCTATATGATTAGGAGCCAATTTTTCTCCATCTAAAATCACTTCACCAGCATCAGGCATGGTTATTTGATTAATAATTCTAATCAAAGAAGTTTTACCCGCTCCGTTAGGTCCTAAAAGTCCGTAAACACTCCCCTTTGGAATTTCAAGAGAAACATTATTCAATGCAGTAAATTCCCCATAGCGTTTTACTACATTATTAATTTGTAATAAGTTATTCATTGAATTTATTAGTTGATTTACTTTAAATAAGTTATCAGTACAGACAAACTTACATATTTTCTATTAATAAGTAAGATATAAACCCCAATTGTTACAAGAAGTCAAAAATAAAATTTACTATGCATGCATAATTTTTTTACGATTTACTATGCATGCATAATAAATTTTTATATCTTTGACGGGCATGGATAAAAATAAATCAATAGATCATCAATTAAGAGCTACATGGCAAGCAGTTGCTAAAATGTATAATGAGCAAGCTGCAAAGCATGATAGCACAATGGCTACAGCCTTTGTTTTATTGAATATAGATTACGAGAACGGCACCCCTTCAACGGCTTTAGGCCCACAAATGGGAATGGAGCCAACCAGCCTTTCTCGTTTATTAAAAAACATGGAGGACAAAGGTGTGATTTGTAGAGAAAAGAACCCTAATGATGGTAGAAGTGTTATCATAAAACTTACGGAGTATGGTAAAGAAATGAGAGAAGTTTCTAAGGGGCATGTATACCAATTTAACAATAAAGTAAGGGAATATATTACTGAAAAAGAGTTAGAAACTTTTTTTAAAGTAACCACTACTATAAACAAGCTTATCACCGATAAGTTAATTTATGGAGACGAAGACATTAACAAACAAGCTGTATAAAACAAACCAATAGACAAATGACAAGAAGAATTAAAAAAGTAGCGATTATCGGTTCTGGTATCATGGGATCGGGTATTGCATGTCATTTTGCAAACATTGGCGTTGAGGTTTTATTATTGGATATTGTACCAAGAGAACTTAACGACAAGGAAAAAGCAAAAGGATTAACCTTAGAAGACAAAGTAGTTCGTAACCGTATGGTAAACGATGCTTTAACAGCTTCTTTAAAATCAAAACCATCACCTATCTACAACAAAAAATTTGCAGATAGAATTACTACTGGTAACCTAGAAGACGATTTACACAAGATTAAAGATGTAGATTGGATTATGGAAGTAGTTGTGGAACGCTTAGACATTAAACAAAGTGTTTTTGAAAAGGTTGAAAAATACCGTACACCTGGTACTATTATTTCTTCTAATACCTCTGGTATTCCAATTAAATTTATGAACGAAGGACGTAGTGAAGATTTCCGTAAGCATTTTGCGGTAACACACTTCTTTAACCCTCCTCGTTACCTAAAATTATTTGAGGTTGTACCAGGTCCAGATTGTAAGCAAGAAGTTACTGACTTCTTAATGGATTACGGTTCTAAATTCTTAGGAAAAACTTCAGTATTAGCTAAAGATACTCCAGCGTTTATTGGTAACCGTATTGGTATCTTCGGAATTCAATCTTTATTCCACCAAGTAAAGGAATTAGGATTAACTATTGAAGAAGTTGATAAATTAACAGGACCAGTTATTGGACGTCCTAAATCAGCTACTTTCCGTACAGTTGATGTAGTAGGATTAGATACTTTAGTACATGTTGCTAATGGTATTTATGACAACTGTCCTGATGATGAAGCTCATGACTTATTTAAGTTACCTGACTTTATCAATACAATGATGGAGAATAAATGGTTAGGAAGTAAAACAAAGCAAGGTTTTTACAAGAAATCTGTTAATGCTGAAGGTAAAAAAGAGATTTTATCTTTAGACTTAGACACGATGGAATATCGTACTAAGAAACGTGCAAAGTTTGCTACATTAGAATTAACAAAAACTATTGACAAACCAATTGATCGCTTTAAAGTATTAGTTGGTGGTAGAGATAAAGCGGGAGAATTCTACCGTAAGAACTTCGCTGCAATGTTTGCCTATGTTCAAAATAGAATTCCAGAAATTTCTGACGAATTATACAGAATTGACGATGCCATGAAAGCTGGTTTCGGATGGGAAAATGGACCTTTCGAAATTTGGGATGCTGTAGGTGTAGAAAAAGGTATCGAATTAATGAAAGCTGAAGGAAAAGAGCCTGCTGCTTGGGTTACTGAAATGGTAGCTAAAGGAGAAACTTCTTTCTATACAGTAAAAGATGGTGCTACATACTATTATGATGTAGAAGCTAAAGAACAAGTTAAAAAACCAGGTCAAGATGCATTTATCATCTTAGATAACATCCGTAAAACTACTGAGGTATTTAAAAACTCTGGAGTTGTTATTGAAGACTTAGGAGACGGAATATTAAACTGTGAGTTCCAATCTAAAATGAACACTATTGGTGGAGATGTTTTAGCTGGATTAAACAAAGCAGTTGATTTAGCCGAAAAAGACTTCCAAGGATTGGTAATTGGTAATCAAGGAGCTAACTTCTCTGTAGGTGCTAATATTGGAATGATCTTTATGATGGCTGTTGAGCAAGAGTATGACGAGTTAAACATGGCTATCAAGTATTTCCAAGATACTATGATGCGTATGCGTTACTCTGCTATTCCAACAATTGCAGCTCCTCATGGAATGACTTTAGGAGGTGGATGTGAATTATCATTACACGCAGATAAAGTGGTTGCTGCTGCCGAAACATATATCGGTTTAGTAGAATTTGGAGTTGGAGTAATTCCTGGTGGTGGTGGATCTAAAGAAATGGCTTTAAGAGCGCAAGATTTATTCCACACTGGTGATGTTCAATTAAATGTTTTACAAGAGCATTTCTTAACTATTGGTATGGCCAAAGTGGCTACTTCAGCACATGAAGCATTCGACTTAAACTTACTTCAAAAAGGAAAAGATGTAGTAGTTGTAAACAAAGATCGTCAAATCGCCGAAGCTAAAAAACATGCTTTATTACTAGCAGAAGCTGGATATTCTCAGCCTGTAAAACGTAAAGATATTTTAGCATTAGGAAAACAAGCATTAGGGATGTTCTTAGTAGGAACAGACTCTATGAATGCTTCTAAATATATTTCTGAGCACGATCAGAAAATTGCAAACAAACTAGCTTATGTAATGGCTGGTGGAGATTTATCAGAACCAACAAAAGTTACTGAACAGTATTTATTAGACCTTGAGCGTGAAGCTTTCTTAAGTTTAACTACAGAAAGAAAAACCTTAGAGCGTATTCAGCACATGTTAAAAACTGGTAAACCATTACGTAACTAAACGTTACGAGTTATTAGTGATGAGTTATTAGTGATGCGTTAGACTCACTAAAAAACTTAAAACTAAACACTAAAAACTTTAAAAATATGAAAACAGCATATATAGTAAAAGGATATAGAACCGCCGTAGGGAAATCTAAAAAGGGTGTGTTCAGATTTAAAAGAGCTGACGAATTAGCTGCTGAAACCATCAAGTATATGATGACGAAGCTTCCAGAATTCGACGTAAAACGTATTGACGACGTTATTGTTGGTAATGCAATGCCAGAAGGATCTCAAGGATTAAATATGGCTAGAATCATTTCTTTAATTGGATTAGATTCTGTTGATGTTCCTGGAGTAACTGTAAACCGTTTCTGTTCATCAGGGTTAGAAACAATTGGTATGGCAGTAGCAAAAATTCAATCGGGAATGGCTGATTGTATTATTGCTGGAGGAACAGAGAGTATGAGTTCTGTACCAATGACTGGTTTTAAACCAGAATTAAACTACGATATCGTAAACGCTGGTCATGAAGATTATTACTGGGGAATGGGTAATACTGCTGAAGCAGTTGCTCAACAGTACAATATTTCTCGTCAAGATCAAGATCAATTTGCTTACGAGTCACATATGAAAGCTTTAAAAGCTTTAGATTCAGATCGTTTCCAAGATCAAATTGCTCCGATCAATGTTGAAGAAACATACATTGGAGAAAATGGAAAACGTGCAACAAGAAATTATACAGTTACTAAAGACGAAGGTCCTCGTAGAGGAACAAGCGTAGAAGCTTTAGCAAAATTACGTGCAGTATTTGCTGCAAACGGTTCTGTTACTGCTGGTAACTCATCACAAACAAGTGATGGTGCTGCCTTTGTAATGGTAATGAGTGAAGATATGGTAAAAGAGTTAGGTATTGAGCCAGAAGCACGCTTAGTAAGCTATGCTGCTGCTGGAGTACCACCTCGTATTATGGGTATTGGTCCTGTAGCTGCCATTCCAAAAGCTTTAAAACAAGCTGGTTTACAACAAAGTGATATTGAATTAATTGAATTGAACGAAGCATTTGCTTCACAATCATTGGCTGTTATTCGTGAGTTAGATTTAAATCCGGATATCATTAACGTAAATGGTGGAGCAATTGCTTTAGGTCACCCATTAGGATGTACTGGAGGTAAATTATCAGTTCAGTTATTTGATGAAATGCGCAAGCGTGAAATGAAAGGAAAATACGGAATGGTAACCATGTGTGTAGGTACTGGACAAGGTGCTGCTGGTATTTTCGAATTCTTAAGTTAACAACCTAAAAAATCAACAAAAACAGATGTCAGAATTAAATAAAGATATTTTACGTGGAGGGCAGTTCCTAGTAAAAGAAACAAAATGTGAGGATGTATTTACTCCTGAAGATTTTTCAGAAGAGCAAACAATGATGCGCGATGCAGTTAAAGAATTTAACGATCGTGAAATCATTCCTCATAAAGAAAGATTTGAGAAGAAAGATTACGCTTTAACAGAAGAAGTAATGCGTAAAGCTGGTGAGTTAGGTTTCTTAGGTGTTGCTGTTCCTGAAGCTTATGGCGGATTAGGAATGGGGTTTGTTTCTACTATGTTAACTTGTGATTATATTTCAAGTGGAACAGGATCTTTTAGTACTGCTTTTGGTGCACATACAGGTATTGGTACAATGCCAATTACTTTATATGGAACAGAAGAGCAAAAGCAAAAGTTTGTTCCTGCTTTAGCAATGGGAGAACGCTTTGGAGCTTACTGTTTAACAGAACCAGGAGCCGGATCGGATGCAAACTCTGGTAAAACGACTGCTGAATTAACAGAAGACGGAAAGCACTATAAATTAAACGGGCAAAAAATGTGGATTTCTAATGCAGGTTTTGCTGAAGTATTCATCGTATTTGCTCGTATCGAAGACGATAAAAATATTACTGGTTTCATTTTAGAATATGACAAAAACAATCCTAATGGAGTTACTTTAGGAGAAGAAGAGCATAAATTAGGTATTCGTGCATCTTCAACTCGTCAGGTATTCTTTAATGATACATTAGTACCAGTAGAAAACATGTTATCTGTTCGTGGTGGTGGATTTAAAATTGCTATGAACGCATTAAACGTAGGACGTATCAAATTAGCAGCAGCTTGTTTAGATTCTCAAAGAAGAATTATTGATCATGCTGTAAACTATGCAAATGAGCGTAAGCAATTTAAAACTCCTATTGCTGAATTTGGAGCTATCAAAATGAAGTTAGCAGAAATGGCTGCTAGCGCATATGTTGGTGAGTCTGCTTCTTATAGAGCTGCTAAAAACATTGAAGATAGAATTGCTATTCGTGAAGCTGAAGGAAATACACATCAAGAAGCAGAATTAAAAGGAGTTGAAGAATACGCTATTGAGTGTTCTATCTTAAAAGTAGCTGTTTCTGAAGATGTACAAAACTGTTCAGACGAAGGAATCCAAATTTACGGAGGTATGGGATTCTCTGAAGAAACTCCAATGGAGTCTGCTTGGAGAGATGCTCGTATTGCTCGTATTTATGAAGGTACAAACGAAATTAACCGTTTGCTTTCTGTAGGAATGTTAGTAAAGAAAGCAATGAAAGGTCATGTAGATTTATTAAATCCTGCTATGAAAGTTGCTGATGAACTAATGGGAATTCCTTCTTTCGATACTCCAGATTATTCTGAGTTATTCTCTGAAGAAAAGGAAATCATTGGAAAATTAAAGAAAGTATTCTTAATGGTAGCTGGAGCTGCATTACAAAAGTTTGGTCCAGACTTAGAAAAGCACCAACAGTTATTAACTGCTGCATCTAATATTTTAATTGAAATATATATGGCAGAATCTGGAATTTTAAGAACTGAAAAGAACGCAAAGCGTTTTGGAGAAGATGCTCAAAAAGAACAGATTGCTATGGCTAAGTTATACTTATACAATGCAGTAGAAACTATTACTACCAATGCAAGAGAAGGAATTATCTCTTTTGCTGAAGGTGATGAGCAACGTATGATGTTAATGGGGCTTAAGCGTTTTACAAAATACGCTAACTACCCGAATGTAGTAGCATTACGTAATACAATTGCAGATAAATTAAAAGCAGAAAATAAATACTGCTTCTAAACATATTAAAACTGCCAGGCGTTGCTAACAAGCGCTGGCAGTTATAAAAATTTCTTCAACTTTTATAGGTTTTAGAATTTAGTTGTTTGTTTAAAAGGTCGTCGAATTAGGTTTTGACGGTCTTTTTTTTGTTTTGTTGGGTAACAATTATAATTGTTAGACACTAGGTTATAGAAAACAAAATAAAAACAAATCATGAAACATTTAAAAACTATTTTTTCACTAGTAATTCTTGCAACTTTAATTATATCATGTAATCAAGACAATGATATTGCTGTACAACAAGACAAACTAACCAAAGAAAAATTAATTAAACATTTAAAGGAAAGAAATCCAAATTACATTTTCAAAGAACCTCAAAACCATGTTACAGCTAGTAAAAAAGAGGCTCTTCATTTTAAAAGCTTAGAAGAGTTAGATGCTTTCTTAGACACTTTTGATAAAAGAAAAAAAGCAATGTTAACAAATGCTAAACATGACTTTGTTCACGTTGGCCCTGAAGACGGTAGTGGTACAAACGAAGATTATAGTGGATACTACAGAACATCATTCTATATCGGAGGTTTCATCCCTGTTTATATGAATATCAACTTTAATACAAAAAACTGTGAAGGAAGTAATTTGAATTCTTATATATCTGGAGGAACCATGGGGGTAACCTATATGCATTCAGGGGGAAATCTTTACTCTAATAAAAAGCTTGGTTATATTAGTTACTATGTTGAAGGTGTTCTTAATTACAATATATTTATAGAAGGCATTGGAACAATTTATTCTGAAAATGTGTCTTATGGAGGGAAAGCTTCATGTAAATAAAGTTATATTACATAGGATTTATAAAGTAAAAGGGCACTATTATAAGTGCCCTTTTCTTATTTATTAGTAGAGTTTTATCTTTTGTTTAAGACATTTTGAACAGATTCAGCAGTATCTAAAACCATTTTATCAAATGCTACAGGCGTCCAATTAAATGTTTTTTTAGTTTTACTTATATCTCCTTGGTATCTTTTACCAACGTAAGGCATCATTCCTTTCATTTCACTATTAAAATTTGCCAATAGTTTCACCATAAAATTAGGCGCCACCCCTGTTTTTACCTTTTCATAACCAGATTCTTTCAATAGCTTGGTCACTTCAGTATAAGCATATGCATTTTCTGAAGCTACAATAAACCTGTTATTTGCTGCCTCACTATTTTCCAACGCTTCCACATGAATCTTTGCAACATCTCTTACATCTGACATGTTAATACTTGCCTTGATCATTTGTTTTAACTCTCCTGTAATAATTCTCTTAAATAATGACATTGACTCACCAGATAAATTACTTGAGGTAGTTGGACCATATACTGGCCCAGGGTGAATTGTTACCAACTCCATATTTGTATCCTTTACAAAATCCCACGCACTTTTCTCTGCCAACGTTTTACTTTTCAAATAAGCCGTTGCATTTTTAGCATTCACATTTGTCCAACTATTTTCGTTAATAGTATCATCTCCTATTACATCTCCTAACATCGCTACCATAGAAGAAGTTAAAACCACTCGTTTTATACCTGCTTTATCTGCAGCTTTTAACGCTCGTAACGTTCCTTCTACCGCAGGTTTTATAAGTTCATTTTCATCTTTCGGAATTTTAGATATAAACGGAGAAGCAACATGCATCACAAAATCGCAATCGGCTACCGCTTGATCCCATCCTTCATCTTCAAGTAAATTAAGCTCGTAAAATTCCAAATGCTCAGTTGAGTCTGCATACTTCTGAATGATGCTTGAAATAGCATCTGCTTTCTTAAGACTTCTTAAAGAACCTTTTACTTTATATCCCTTATTTAATAACTCAATTGCACAATGCTGCCCAATAAAACCCGAAATACCAGTTAACAATACTTTTTTCATTTGACTTTATTTTTTACTTTTGTTTTGCAAGCAAAGATATGTTATTACTTTTATTTTGCAAGTGATAATTCAAAAAATTTAATATGCCAAATACATTTCGATCAAACTGCCCCATCACCTCAGCACTTGATATTGTTGGAGATAAGTGGTCATTAGTTATTATAAAACAAATACTTTTTGAAAGAAAAAGTACTTTTAAAGATTTTACAGGTAGTACCGAAGCTATTGCCACGAATATCCTCTCGTCCCGATTAAAAATGTTAGAAGAATATGGCATTCTTTCAAAAACCAAGTTACCTGAAAATAAAAAAACCAATATCTATTTCTTAACAGATAAAGGACTAGGACTAACCCCCACCCTTATGGAACTTACTTTTTGGAGTAAAGATCATATTCAAGAATTTCATCCAAATTTAAATTTAGATCAACAAATAACAGCTGCTCAAAAAAATAAAGAAGCAGCTTATGAGAGCATTATCAAAAATTATAAAAATTGGTTACAGGAATTATCGTAACTCAAAATAACGATAGTATTAGCTTAATTACTTGCATATTGTACTTTTACCATTTAGATTAAAAAAACGTATTTTTAATACAAAAATCATATTGCATACTTTATGAAGTTCATTTTTCATGTTTTAATTTTAAGTTGTTTTCTTTTTTCTTGTAAAAAAACAGTCTCTACAACTGAGCAGTCAAAAATAGCTTCACATAAAAAAGAGTTGAAAAAAGAAGTTCTAAAACTAAAAAGTATTCCGTACCATGGTACTCACAAATCCATACATATTATTGTAGCTCTTTGTGATAACAAATACCAAGGAATAGTACCTGTTCCTAAAACGATTGGAAATGGACAAGACCCTAAAAACAATCTTTATTGGGGAACAGCCTATGGTATTAAAACTTTTTTCAAACGAAGTTCAGATTGGACTTTTCTAAAACAAGAAAAACTCGATTCTCTAATTTTAGAACGCATTGTTTTCAAACATAAGGATAAAGACTTTTATCTAGTTGCTGATGCCTACAACGGAAAGTATATAAAACAAGCAACCGAAACCTTTTTACGCAGTAGTGCGGGAATCACAAAAGATACTATTCAGATAAAGAAACAAGTAATTGGTATAAATGGCAATTCCCAGCTCGTAGCATATATAGGACATGATGGATTAATGGATTTTATGCTACATGAAAAGTTTATAAATATCGATCAAAAGAAAAGGGATGTTATTATATTGGCTTGTTATAGTAAAACTTACTTTCAACCTCACCTTCAAAATGCTAAGGTAAACCCATTAGTTTGGACAACTGGTTTAATGGCTCCAGAAGCTTATACCATTCATGACGCTATCTCTGGTTATTTACAAAACGAATCTAATGACCAAATAAGACTTAGAGCAGCAAAAGCCTATCATAAATATCAAAAATGTGGGCTAAAAGGTGCAAAGAATTTATTGGTAACCAATTAAAAAACCCAACTAAATTTTGTTCATATTATAGTTCTGTACTTTTCCTGATTCCGTATTTTTATAGGTTCAAAAAACATCTGTATAGTTTATTATAATTATACAAAAAACTGAACCAAATTGAATAACCAACCTACTACTACAACAAAGAGAATTGAATTATTAGACGTGTACCGAGGGTTTGCTATTCTCGGTATTTTTGTGGTTAATATCGTCATCATGAATTCGACATTTCTGAATCAAGACGAATTTGCGAAACAATGGACTTCGAGCATCGATACCATCTCCGAGAAAATTTTACAGCTATTTTTTTACACCAAATTCTTTCCTATTTTCTCATTGCTTTTTGGATTAGGAATTTCAATGCAAGCTCTTAAGCTTGCTGAAAAAGGGAAACTTTCTTTTTCCTTTTTTGCCAGAAGAATGTTTTACCTATTTCTTTTTGGAGTATTTCATATTGTATTCCTGTGGTCTGGAGATGTATTAAATATCTATGCTGTTCTTGGGTTATTAACCACCTTATTAATCAAAAAATCTAATAAAGTCATTTTAATTGCAGCCGGAGTTTTTCTCTTTTTTCCTTTTTACGATCAAGTATTCGGATATTTTTTTGAACTCATTAATTATCGTCCTGAAATTTATTTACAAGAACATACTGGAGCTACCGTAAATCAAATCATAAAGAATGGAAGTTATGCAGAAGGAATACAACTAAGATTATTAGAATACCTTTCTAACATTCCAATGTTATTCGGATTTTTAGCCCCCATTGCCTTATCCATGTTTCTAATAGGATTATATTTAGGTAAAAATAAAATTTACGAATCTTTAGATTCTTTCATTACTAAACTCACAAAACCAGTACTCTTAATCACTATACTAACAAGTATTTACAGAGTTTGTTTTTTACTTGTATTTACCAAACTTGACATTTATAAATTAGAATTGGCTAGAACCCTATTTATTAAACTAATGGTACTTTCAGATGTTATTATGGGATTATTTTATTTATGGGGAATTGGATGGCTTTGGTACAATACCCAATGGAAAAAAGTTCTAGCTCCATTAAGGTTTGCAGGTCGTATGGCATTAACCAATTACCTAATGCAAAGCTTGATAGGTTTGATTTTATTTTCTTCTATAGGGTTTCAACTTTATGAAACTTTAAGTCCGTCACAAACGTTACTAACCGCTATTTTAGTTTTTGCCTTCCAGGTTATTTTGAGTAAAATATGGTTACGCTATTTTAAATTTGGACCTTTAGAGTGGTTATGGAGATGTTTGACCTACAAAAAAGTACTCTCAATTAAAAAATAATAGTTTTACAAATATTTAAAAGAAAATGATCGAACCTGTAAACATCTATTCTGAAAACACCACTATTCACTTATCTATGGGGACTTATGATGTTTATATTATTGGTGGTTGGTATGTGAAGTTAGAAAAATTTAATTTTCAATTAAAAAGATTGAACTCTGATGAAATGGTGCAACTGGAAAAAGACATATGGCCAATTCAATCTCACTATAAAGGCACAAAAACAAGAAAAATAGCTTCGCTACAAATTAGAAAAGGAGGTAAATACAAAATAAATTTTGAAAACTCAGAGACTTTAATCGTAAAACAATCTAACTTATTCATCACACCTTACTTTGAACAAAAAATATCTCCACAAAAAATTGATTTACTTTTTGTGAAAAACTAAAACTATCAACAATGATAAATAGGATACTAAATTTTATTTTAAAAAAATTAGGTACTTCAAAGAAAAGCACCTCAAATAAACCTCGATTAAAACCTGCCAATACTATTATACTTGAAGAAGGTAAAACAGAAACTATCTGCCTTCCAGATTTTAATAAATATCAAAACTTGACTATAGCAAAGTGGCATTTTCACATTGGTGATATGATTGAAGGAGGAGATATTATTTGCGAAATTCAGAATAATCAGGTTACAATAGAATTCGAAAGCTTGATGGAAGGAGAACTCATATGGAGTTGTGAACCTAACAAGAAATTAACCACAGGAATGGACATTTGTACGATTCGTGGAGTTGCAAATGAGTAAGAATATCAATCATAAAATGAGACATGAAAAACTTAAATTATTATGTAGCCATTTACAAAGAGCAACTTACTAAAGGGGATATACTCATAGCCTACAATGAGTTAGTGAAATTTGTAATGAAACTACGAGTTAATTTCATTAAAAATCTTTCCAACCAATATACATTTACAGGTATTCTTCATGGGTACATGGATTACACCTACTTCTATTATACCAATGACTTTTTAAAAAACAACAAACTCAAATTAGGACTTATTTTAAACCATATAGAAATGCGCTTTGAAATATGGTTACTCGGTAACACCGTTAAAGTTCAAAAAGAATATTGGGAGTTACTTAAAGAATCTAAATGGAATAAAAACAACAATGAAATGCCTACATATTCAATTTTAGAGGTAATCATTGAAGACACTCCTGATTTTGATAACTTACCTATATTAGCAAAAGATATAAAGCAAAAGTTACTTCAAGAGTCTGAAATGATAATTTCAACCCTAAAAAAGCTCATATGAATATCAAAACTCTAAAAGAAACAAGTATAGAAGAGATCTTAGAAGTTTTTAATCATTCTTTTTCTGATTATTTTGTTCCGTTCAAACTAACATACGAACAGTTATTAGCTAAAATGAAAGCTGATAAAACAGATTTATCTCTATCTGTAGGTACTTTTGAAAACGAAACACTTGTTGGTTTTATTTTACATGGATTTGATGTAATCAATCATAAAAAAATTGCATACAATGGTGGTACAGGAGTTATTCCAGAAAAAAGAGGTTTGGGGCTCACCAAACAAATGTATTCTTATATCCTTCCTATTTTAAAAACCAAAGGCATCAACAAACTTCAGTTAGAAGTAATTTCAAATAACATTCAAGCCATCAAATCTTATCAAAAAGCAGGCTTTGAAATTAAAAGAAACCTATCTTGTTTTAAGGGTACAATTACAAGTTTACCTACCAACTCAACAATTAAAATCAAACCAATAACTTCTTATCACTGGGAACTCATGGAGTCTTTTTGGAGCGTTTCTCCTACCTGGCAAAACGCTAGCAATACGTTACATGAATTAACTCATATTCATACCTCTTTAGGAGCCTATTATCAGAATCAACTTGTGGGATATGTAATTTACAATCCTTCGAGTAACAGAATACAACAAATTGCCATTGATAAAGCTTTTAGAAAACAAAAAATTGCTTCATCCTTGATTAACAAACTATTAAAAGGGAATGAAACCAAAATTTCAGTAATTAATGTTGATAATAGTAATCAAGAACTGTGCTTGTTTTTTGAAAAAATAGGGCTCTCTTACTATCTTGAACAACTAGAAATGCAATTAAATTTATAACGACAAATATGTCTTTTTTTGAGATGACCTCCCCCCTTTCTTTTATCTTTGTTTGCAACAAAAAATAATTACTCTTGAAAGAACTTTTTACTTTTCTCCTATATTCTGGTTCTAGTCTCTGTATTTTATTAATTGTTTTACTCACTAAACGAATTCATGAGCATTTTTCTAATAAAATTCTCATTGGTATTATTACTTGCCTACTTGTTTTGTTTTTAACTTATGGTGCTTCTTATATCTATAGTCCCAAACTTTTGTTTTTTGTACTCCCTTTGGGTTCTATCATTCCTTTTGCACTTGGTCCTTTATTGTTAGGATATATTAAATCCATATACAATACGAAGATCAATTCAAAAAAAATAATAAAAGACCTTATCCCATTTTTCATCTCCTTTATACTATTTAGCATTCCTAAATATCTCCTGCCTGATTTAAGATATAATATTGAAAACAATCTCGTTTTAATTAGTTTTCTCATTCCCTTTCTAGGTTTTGTTTATTTCATCTATCATTTAGTTTTAAGCTTTCAATTTCTAAAAAAATATAGACACCTCTTAAAAAACAATTATTCTTATGTAAAAGGAGTTAATTTAAATTGGCTTTCTATATGGATTTATGGATTGATTTCTTTTGTAGTTTTAGATGTTATTTCTGGAGCAATATTACTTGTGCACCCTTCCTTAGAACACATACTTCTATTTAATTTAACCTTCTTAGCCTGTTTAATATGGTACATTGGATACTATAGCTTGAATCAAACACATATTTTTCTTGTGCAACAAGAATTACCTCAAAACAAAAAGTCTACTCATCCTACTAAAAAAGAAAACCGTATTACTGAAATACAAAACCTCCCAGAGTTTTCTGAAAAACTTGAAGTACTTTTTAGATCAGAACAACTTTACAAGAAGCAAAATTTAACCTTAAGAGAAACTGCTGCGTTGTTAGATATTACAGATAAAAAACTATCAAATTACCTAAACACTTCTCTTAAAACTTCTTTTTATGAATTTGTAAACTCTTACCGAATAAATCACTTTAAAAAAAGCATTCAAAACGGACAATCTAAAAACTTAACCTTACTGGCTCTAGCTTTCGATGCTGGCTTCAATTCAAAAGCAACTTTTAATAGAACATTCAAACAAAAGGAAGGAATAACACCTTTACAATTCAAAAAAAGCATAGAAAAAAGTCTCACTGCTTCTAGTGAGTCGATTTAAAAATTGTTTATCAGTTGTTTTGCTCAAAATTTAAATGAGTAACAACAATTATGAATACAACAATTAACAGCGCAACAGAGCGACAAACAAACTTTAATAAAGCGAAAAAATATACCCTTTGGGTATTAGGACTTTCTTGGGGACTCGGATTCTTATTTCTAAATCTTTTTAATTTTTCAAATCTTATCTTTAGAAGTGCTTTTTCATTAATCTATGGATTTTTACCTGCCATCATTGCTTTTATAATTAACCGAAAAGAAGGTCGTAATTGGACTTCACTACGCTTTATCAAACCTTCATTACGCACGTGTATTTTGGCTATTCTTATTCCCATAATCTATGTAATTGTCGGGTTTTATTGTCAAATAGAGTTGGGCTATCGTTCAAGTCCAAATTGGGCTATTCTTGGTAGTCCTATGGAAATCGCCTTAGTGATAGGCCTAGGTTTTTTAGCAACTAGTGTTTTGGTAATGGGAGAAGAAATTGGTTGGAGAGGTTACCTACAAGAAAAATTGTTTAAAGCTTTCGGTGAAATCAAAGGAGTAATCATTTTAGGGATAATTTGGGGATTTTGGCATTTACCAGTTGCCTTAAAAGGGTACAATTTTCCTGACCACCCGTATATGGAAGCTTTTATTACCTATCCTTTGGCATGCACTGCTTTCTCTCTAATCATTGCATATCTAGGATTTCAAAAGTATTCTATTTTCATTGCTATTCTATTTCACGGTGCCAACAATCATTTCAATGCAATTGCCTTGTCGGTTTCAGAATTGAATAATGAATTTGGTTTTGCCATGCTGAGTAATTTTATATGTATTGATCTCATTTTAATATTTGGCTTTCTATTCTGGAGAAAGCTCAAAAATAAACAACAAGCTTAGTGGGAAAAATGCTATTAAATATTAGAAAGTTGCTCTTTATCTAGAGCAACTTTTTCTTGATTGAATCCTAAACAAAAAATTAATCTTTTTTTCATTCAATTTAAAATGTAATTTTAGCGCGTATTTTTTGAATTCCATGAAATTAAATCCATCAGTAGAACACCATACGATTGTAGCCATTGTACTCACCATTTGGAGCTTCTTGTTTAGTATTTTAGCGAGGCCCTTTGAACATGGTTATATGGATTTAAAAATATGGCTAAAAGTAAGTACAGGGTTTGGTCTTGCTATTTTTATAAGTTACTTTATTATAAGTCTAGTACAAAAAAGTGTTTTTAATAAAACTAAAAAATGGACACTTCTTAATGAAATTTGTATCTACATTCTTCTATACACCATTTATACAATTATCACCTACACTTTTTATAAAAGTTCAATCATAAAAGGGATTTATCATTTCTCTGAGTTTTTTTTCAACATCAGTATTAATGTTTTTTTAATTCTAACTCCAATAATAGTTATAGCAAGGAAATATACACTTAAACTAATTCTTCATAAAGAAACCAACGAAATTACCATTAAAGGAACCAATAAACTAGATTTCTTAAAAATTAAACAAGCTGAATTGGTATGTATTTCCAATGCACAAAATTATGTAGAAATCTTCTACATGGAAAATGAAGAACTAAAAACAAAATTGATTCGTAGTACCTTGAAAAAAATTCAAACAGATTTTGATTTTCTTCTCCAAATTCATAGGTCACATTTAATCAATCCAACGCATTTTAAATCGTGGAAAGACACGAATACAATCTTCGTTGCTCAACTGGAACTTCCTGTTTCAAAAAGCTATAAAAACAACCTACTTAACCTATAAAATTCGTACCAAAAAAGGGTGGTTTTATACCACACTACTTTATTTTAACCAAAAAAAAGTGGTTTTATACCTTCACGATTCTTTTTGATTAAATCCTTCTTTTTTGATTCTATTTTGAGCTTATAAAACTTAAAAATTCAATCAAAATGAAGAGATTATTATGGCTCATTTTTATTTGCCTTTGTTTATTTATTGGTATTACAAGACCACTAAAATATTTTCTCGCCGATGGTCCAATTGACCTATTGGCTATGAAACCCGAAGAAGTACTCAACAGTATAATATACAAAGTTTCATTTTTTATACATATTGCTTTTGGAGGGATTGCTTTACTAATTGGTTGGATACAATTTATAGGTAAAATTAGAAACAAGTATCCATCCTTTCATAGAATCATAGGTAAAATATATGTAGGTGCTATTTTTATAGCTGGCCCTGTTGGATTTTATATAGGGTTCTTTGCAAGAGGTGGATTACCGACTGAAATAGGTTTTACCTTTGGAGCTCTTTTATGGATTGCAGCAACATACATGGGCTACAGAACTATTCGAAAAGGAGATGTCGCAGCTCATAAAGAATATATGACCTATAGTTATGCCGGTACTTTTGCTGCGGTAACACTGCGATTTTGGTTACCAATGTTAATTTCAATTACCAAAAATTTTGACTTAGCTTATGGAATTTCTGTTTGGTTAAGTTGGATTCCTAATTTTTTTGTAGCTTATTTGATCATCCATAAAAAAGATACTGTGCGCTACTATTATAAAAAGTATAAAATTGAATTTGTCTTAAAAGGAACTGCCGCTATTGCCGTTATTATGCTTATTTTATCATATACAAGCTTACAAACTTGGTTTTATAGCAAACCTTCTTTCCAAGGCACAGCTATAACAAAGAAAGCCATTGATGATACTTCCTACTTTACTAAAGAAAAATTTAAAGAGATACGTACCTATTTAAAAGAAGAATCAGAGACCACGAGTATGATGGTATTAGAAAATGGTAAAGTGGTATTTGAATATGGAGATGTTTCTGAAATTAGTAATATCAAAGATTCTAAAGCAGGATTTATAAGTTTACTTTTCGGAAAATATGTAGAAGACAGCACGATTAATTTACACGAAACACTGAAAGCGAATAATATCAACGAATACAATGGATTGTTACCTATTGAAAAACAAGCTACCATAGAAAACCTTCTTACCTCAACATCAGGTGTATTGTATCCAAAAAACCAAAGGTACATTTATACGTTTCCAAGAGAACGAGAACGAGGAAGTGTAAAACCAGGTGACTATTTTATGATAAATAATTGGGATTATAATGTTGCTAGTTCAATTCTTCAGGGTAAAACGAGAAACAATCTTCATTGGGAGTTAGAAAATCAATTGGCTATTCCACTGGAATTTGAAGATTGGAATATCAAAAATCAATATACGACTAGAGATTTAAAAAAATCGATGTTTACCTCGTATCAAATGCATCTTTCTACTAGAGACATGGCTAAAATAGGACAACTTCTTTTACAAAAAGGAGCTTGGAAAGGTAAACAAGTCGTTTCAGAAAATTGGATTGATAAAATAACTTCTTCTGTAATTTCTAAAGATTCTGTAAGAGTAAGATTGGGGAGAGATATCTCTAGTCCAATGCAACAATCATATGGATATTCTTGGTGGCTTTTTGAACGTTTTTATGATAATCCTGATTTTGAAGGAGCCTATACTTCATGGGATCGATCTGGGCAGTTCATTACCGTGATACCAAAAAGAAATGTGGTAATTGCGCATAAAACCAAACTAGATTATTTAACGCACACCAATCTTTCTGACAGAACCAAAACCCCTTCATGGCGCTATTGGTGGATTGTAAGAAAGCTGATGCTCAATAGAAAACTAATCGCAACACTAGCACCAAAAAAATCTACAGAAGAAATTCTAGAATTTATTAAGCGTGAGTATAACAAGGATTCTGAATATGCTATTTCAGAACGCCTGATTAATGAGTACGGTCAATCTCTTGCTGAGAAAGGGAATTATAAAGATGCTATTAAATTCTTTGAACTTAATTTAAAGCTATATCCTAATCATGGTTACTATACCCATCGTATTTACAATTATTACGGTAATAGTTTGCTAAAACTAAATAGGAAAGAAGACGCTTTAAAAGCTTTTGAGCAATCACTCAAATGGAATTCCGATAATCCGGAAGCCAAAAAAATGATCGAGCAACTGAACGCTACTCCATAAAAAAAGCTTCCTATTTAGGAAGCTTTTTAATTTATATAAATCGAACTTTTATTCTAAAGCACCTAAATAACGTTCAGCATCTAAAGCAGCCATACATCCTGTACCAGCAGCAGTAACCGCCTGACGGTACTCTTTATCTTGTACATCACCAGCAGCAAATACCCCAGGTAAATTTGTTTTTGTAGACTTTCCTTTAGTGATTAAATATCCTGTATCATCCATATCTAACACACCTTTAAATAATTGCGTGTTTGGTGTATGACCAATTGCAATAAATACCCCAGTTACTGGAATATCTTTCTTATCACCTGTTTGATTGTTTACAGCACGTACACCTTCTACAACATTGTCTCCTAAAACTTCATCAATCTCCGTATTGTATAATACTTCAATATTTTCTGTTTTATTTACACGGTGTTGCATTGCTTTTGAAGCACGCATGTAATCTTTACGAACCAACATAGTAACCTTGCTACAAATGTTAGCTAAATATGTAGCTTCTTCTGCAGCAGTGTCTCCTGCTCCAACAACAATTACATCTTGTCCTTTATAAAAGAACCCGTCACAAGTAGCACAAGCAGAAACTCCACCACCAATTAAACGTTGTTCACTTTCTAATCCTAAATATTTTGCAGTTGCTCCTGTAGAAATAATTACTGTTTCAGCTTCTATTTCTGTAGTCTCATCAACCATTACTTTATGAATTCCTCCTTCTTCATTAGAAAGTTCCACTTTAGTAACCATTCCAAAACGAACATCAGTACCAAAACGCTCTGCCTGACTTTTTAAATCTTCCATCATAGCTGTACCATCAGTTCCATTTGGATATCCAGGGAAATTATCAACCTCTGTAGTTGTTGTTAACTGCCCTCCCATTTGCATTCCTGTATACATCACTGGTTTCATATCTGCTCTAGCTGCATAGATTGCCGCTGTATAACCTGCAGGACCTGAACCGATAATCAAACATTTTATTTTTTCTGCCATCGTTTTTAAATTTTGAGATACAAATGTAATTTTTTTTTATTTCTATCGTAATTTTTTAAAATATAATTTGATTATTAGACGATAAAGAAAGGTTATCTTACATCTAAAATATTTTTTTGCATTTTTTTCTTTTTCAATTGTATTTTTTTTCTACATTTGCAGTCCGATAATTATTCGGGGTGTAGCGTAGCCCGGTTATCGCGCCGCGTTTGGGACGCGGAGGTCGCAGGTTCGAATCCTGCCACCCCGACAAAACCTTGTTAATCTAACGATTTTCAAGGTTTTTTTTATTTCATTACTTTTCAATTATCATTATATTGATACCTCAAATTAAAAATTAGCTATGCAACATCTAAACTTCTGCACAACCAATAAATTGACTATATAAAAGATAAAACTATGTGTAATCGAACGGAAAGATTAGAACTATGTGCTTGTTCAGACATGAATACTGTTAAAATTCAAGAACTCTATTCTGATGAAATAAAGCATTTGGGTAAAAAAGATATTCTAAAGGTAATTAGATGGAAGTTAAACCGTTATTTAGGAAAAGAATGGAGCGGAATGGACGGTTTAATGATTATGCCTTCTCAAAACTTGACAAAAACTCTAACTGAAGATTTCATATTAAAAGAATTGAACGGGCAAAATTGTTTCGATTTTGACTACAAACCAACTGAAGGAGATAATTTAATTTTCGAAATAGGCTGGTTACTGAATAAGAGAGGAAAAAAAATTAATCGTGAATTAGAATACCAATACTCTTCCTACATTTTTAAAAATGGAGAATGGAAAGCCGACTCGTATAATCCATTTTATGAAAAAACAGAAATTATTAACGAGGGAGTATTAAAAAAAAGCATTGTACAACAAAGTATATAGTGGATTGCTAATTTCAGACTGCTTTAGAAAGTGCTGATAAAACTAAATGCAATAATTTTTATGAGCGAAAAAATTGAACATAATGTTAAAATTTATGAATCTAAAAAATGGAAAATTATCACAATAGTATATATTTTAATTCTTTATTCATTTTTTTGTTATCAGGCGATTAAAGAAGATAATCACGAATTGTATTGGCTTATCGGCATATTCTCTCCCCTACCATTTTATTACATATTTAAAAACTTAAAAGAAATTAATAAACCTCCTAAAAAAATAATTGTCATATCTATAGATGGTATCAGCGTTCCTATGTATGGTTTTATAAAATGGGAATTAATAGAAAATGAAGAAATTACTTTCAAAGGGTCAGGAATACCAAGAGGTTGGGCTGCCTACCTAAAAATTAAAATAAAAGAAAAGAAAATTGTTGAAATTCCGATTGATAATCTATCTAAAAACATCTTTCAAATAAGACGGATTCTTAGAAAATACAGAAAACATTATGACGAATATGTAACACCCAGATATAACTAATTACATACTTTTTATTAATAATTCAAACAGAGTTGTATGGAAATAACAGTGATATAGTCAGTATACAACAAAAAGCACAAGTAACAATACAAAAAACATTGTGAATATTTAAAAAATAAAACTAAATGTGTGATTTTAATAATGGATTTATATTGTGCCAATGCAATGACTCAAAAGCGATTGTTCACAATAAAAAGTCAAAACGAAATAGAAATAAGAAAAAGAATCAACAAATTGAATATACTTGGACTTTGTTTAAGTTTCTCGGAATGTCTAAAGAAAGAGAAATGGGAAGATATTTATTTCCTGTAAGTAATATTGGTAATGGACTGACTTCTGATTTTGTTCTAAATGAGTTAAATAATAGAAATTGTTTTGATTTTGAATACGTACCAAATCAAGGAGACAACTTAATTATTGGTAAGGCAGACTCTTTTAATAGAATTGAATTCATTTTCAGAAATGGTAAATGGGAAGAAGACCATTATTCTCCATTTGACCATGAATATAAAAAGTTTAATAATGGAAAAATAATAAGAACTTAATAAATAACATTATGCAACTACATATAAACCGATTTAAAATACAGCTTAGCTTGAATATGTGTTTAATACTGAAAAGGAAATAAAAAAAAGATTGAAAATTTTATTTGCAATAATCGGAATTATTTTTGCCTATGGTTTCTATGTTAATTCAGCATATTACATAAAAAATCAAGATTGGAAATATGGAGAAGGAACCTCTATTGGAGATTGGTTAGGACAAAATAGTTTTGAAATCGAAAACAGCACAATAAAAACAAATAGAGAAACAGTAAGAATAATTTTCTCTTATGGCAGAAAGTTAATTATAGAAAATATTGAAACAAAAGAAAGAGGTTTGTACTTCAACAAAAGCTGAATAAAATGATTATACCTTTGCTTATCGGGTTTTCTTTAATTCAGTTAGGACTGTACCATCTGAATCGTAAATATGGACAAAAAGTTCCAGAACTTCTTATTCTTCTGACTTTTCTTGTTTGTTATTTTTTAGTCATCCCAAGATTTTTTTATCCCGATCCAAGACCTGATGGGATTAATTGTGCAATGCCCACACTTGGAATAACACTTGCTTTTTGGATTTTCGGAACAATAGCTGGGTTTTTAACACATGCAATTTGGATAATAATAAAACGTATAAGCACCAAAGTACAACACCATAGATAATTATTTCAAACTCAATTTCCACAACATAAATTCAATCTTGTTAATTATCTTTCCAAAGTATAGGGAAAAGACTCGTCTCTTTTTCTCGAAAAAAATCACACACTAATACATTAAAAAATGATGATAAAAGAGTATAAAATAGGAAAAGGTTGGGCGATTTTCGTTTACATTTTTGCACCATTACTAATTGCTCTTTTCGGATGGTTATTAATAATGCCATTCGTATTAGATGATACCTCTATTGAAATGTTGTATTTTTTTGTTCCGCTTTCATTAGGTATGATTGGACTAATGGTTGTTGGATTATTAGATACGATTAAAGGAAAAGTTATAGTATCATCTGACACATTAAGTATAAGAAGTACTTTTATTAATCGTGATTTGAATTTTCAAGAAATTAAGGGGTTTCAAGTAGAACAGAACTATATTTTTGTACTTCCAAACACTAAAAAAAAGAAGAGAATTAAAATAAGTACATATATTGGTAATTCAAATGAGTTAATAATGTGGCTTAGCTCTAATTTCCCCGATTTACATCAAACAAATGAAGAAAAAGAAGAGGCTGAAGTCTTAGAAAGTTTTGAATATGGGAGAAATGTAGAAGAAAGAGCCTCTAAACTTAATCAAGCTAAAAAAGTTGCTAAAGCTTTAAACTGGATTGGTGGACTCCTACTTGTTTGGAACTTGTTTAAACCGGAGCCTTATGAATATTCTATTCTATCTTTAATTGTATTACCAATTATTACTACACTAATCTTAATCTACTACAAAGGACTCATAAGGATTGATGAGAAGAAAGGAAGTGCTTATCCTACTGCGATCTATGCTATGTTAATGCCCTCTTCTGGATTGTTTTTAAGAGCTCTTCTTGATTATAATATTTTTGATTATTCTAATATTTGGATTCCATCAATTACTATCGGAATTACTTTGATAACTTTAGTGATTTATGGAACAAAGGAATTTAAATTTAAAAAAGTCAAAGATTACTTTACTGTTTTATCTCTTAGTATTTTATTTTGGGGGTTCGGTTATGGGGCAGTAGTTACTTTAAACTGTATGCATGACGAAAGTACTCCAAAGACTTACCTCTCAAAAGTATTAAACAAACGCATTAATTCTGGTAAAGCAACAACATATTACTTAGAGTTAGAATCTTGGGGTCCGCAAACTGAAAATGATGATGTATCCGTATCTAAAGAACTTTATGAAAATTTAGAAATTAATGATAACGCAAATATTTATCTAAAAAAAGGACGGTTTGAAATTCCTTGGTTTGTTGTAACTAAATAGAAAACTAAAACCCAGTTAAGGTGTATCGCTCATAGCGAGTTTAAAGATAAAATTACAAGTCCTTGAGCAAGCAACGCCAAAAAAAGTTTCTACATTTAATGAAATAAATACAATAGAATTACAAAAAATTATAGAAGAATTAATTAATCCGTATACAACAAATACATAATGAATTGGTTGCAAATTTATATTTTGACAAAATCTCACAATACTAAAAGTTCATTCGGTTTATTTAACTTTACAACAAAAAAGTATTGAAAACAATAGTAGTATCACTTCTGATTTTAGCCTCAGGATTTTCCTATGGACAAGGAAATGGGCTTTATAGATTCCAATCCGAAAATGACAAGTACGGATTTATGGATAAAAACGGAAAAATTAAAATAAAAGCAGAATATCTCAAGGTTAGTGATTTCAGCGAGGGACTTTGTGCTGTTTCCAAAAAAGTTATAAAAAAAGGTTATAAATGGATTTTTATTGACACTTTAGGAAATAAAGTTTTCGATATTAAGAATAATTTTCCAGAAACAGGATTTAGTGAGGGTTTTGCAAGAATTTCAAGTTTTGAAGAACATTGGTTCGTAAATAAAAAAGGAGTAAACGAATTTGAAAAAACTTGGAAAGATGGAGATGGGGAATTTAGAAATGGAATTGCATATGTGAGTGACAAGGAATTCTCCGATTTTTATCCTATAAATACAAAAGGAAAAAGAATTGACTCAAAAACTTTTTCAAGAATAGAAATCTATGACTTAAGAGAAAATGATAGTTTAGAATCAAAAAATAAAATGGATTTTAGGTCCGATAATTTTATTCCTTTTCAAAAAAATGACCTTTGGGGTTTTAAAGACAATTCAAACAATGTAATTATTAAACCTCAATTTTATAAAATAGATGAATTTAAAAATGGAGTATGTGCAGTAAGAATTGAAAAACGTGTATTTGAAACTACTAACGACTATTTTTTTGATACTCTGATTGACGAAAAAGGAAAAACTCTTATTAAAATAGAAATGCATTGCTATATGGGGTTTCAAGGAGAATTGATAGAATTTTATGGAGCACCTCATTTTGGAGGAGGAATTCATTATTTAAATAAAAAAGGAAAAAAAATAATACCAATGGAATAAAAAAATGTGTAATAAGAATAGTTTACTCCTGTCTATCCATGAAAATTCTCGTAGATTTTCAGTTTAGCATACACTTCCTAAACTAAATCTTGAACTACACAACAAAATATGATCAAGACCATTTTATATAATCATTTATACTACCTTCTTCTACTCCTTCATTTTAGAAAACTAATGCAACTAGTTGTTAACCTTTTCTGCAACCAATTTCCTATATGACTTTCCTATGGGAAGCTTCACGTTATTTCGCAATACAAACTGATTCCCATCTATTAACTTTAAATGATTAAAATTGACCACATATGATTTGTGAATACGTATAAAGTCACTTGAAAGTTTTATTAAAAAATCTGATAAAGTCAATGGTGTCAAGATCATTTCATCAGCAAAAATCTTGATATAATTCCCATAAGCCTCAATATGCGTTATTTCATCAAAATAAAGTTTAATCGTCTTTTTATCACTTTTTACAAATATTGATTGTTCTTTAGAAACTTCTGAAGAAACCACCCTTTTTTCTAGCATTACATTTTTATTCAATTTTGCGATTGATTGTAAAAAACGTTCTAAAGAAAAAGGCTTTAATAAATAATCGGTAACTGATAATTCAAAACCTTCAATAGCATACTCTGGATAGGCTGTTGTAATGATAACTTCTGGTCTATGTTGCATTGTTTTCAACAAACTAATTCCAGACAACTTAGGCATATTAATATCTAAAAACAGCACATCAATAGTTTCCTTTTGTAAAACCTCCATTACTTCAAATGCATTTTTACAAGAAGCCACTAACTCTAGGTTGGGAATATCCTGTATATAATTTTCAAGTATTTGACGAGCAATAGGCTCGTCATCTGCCAATATACATCGAAATGTTTTCATGCTAAAAATTCAATTTTAAATCTACCAAAAAGCTATTTTCTTTATTTTTTACTGTTAACGTATGATTGTTCGGATACAACAATGTTAGTCTTTTTTTAGCATTCTTCAAACCAATACCACTTTTTCCAGTTTCAAGGTTTTCAGAAGGCATATTTTCTTTTGTATTCATACAAGAAAAATGCAAACTATTCTCATTTACTATCATAGATACTTCAACCCTCTCATCTTTCCCTCCTAAATGTTTAAAGGCATTTTCAACAAACACAATCAACAACATTGGAGCTATTTTTTTATTTGAAATAGCTCCTTGAATAGACATTTCTATTTCAACATTCTCTAATCTAATTTTTTCCAGAGAAATATAATTTTCTAGATACTTAATTTCTTTTTCTAAAGACACAAATACAGAAGAAGTATCATATAAACTATAGCGCAACAAGTCAGACAATTTCAACATTAGATTAGGCAATTTATCAGATTTTATAACCGACAATCCATACAAATTATTCAAAGTATTAAACAAAAAATGAGGATTCAACTGTGCTTTTAATAAGTGTAACTCTGCTTTCTTTTCCTCTTGTCTTCTCACAAAACTATCTCTAGCTATTTTTAAGGCTGCCCCAAAAGTTAATGCTAATAATAAAATGCCTAAAAAATTGATATATGATTTAAATTGTTGTTGCCCTAAAACCAATCCTACGATATAAACCGATATCGCCGAAAATATTACCGTATTTAAAAGAAATAGCCCTAAAAATACCCAAGGTTTATTTTTAAAATAGGGTAAAATATAAAAGTTACTTACATAAATAGGTGGAGCTAAAATTCCAATTACAAACAACGAAGCCATCCATTTATTATCTGCAGTAATGGTAAAAGCAATCAGAAAAAACAGTACTCCCCAAACAGCTATGTTTTGGAAAATTTTATTATCAATAAGGGCATCAAATTTTGACATGATATCATTTTTCAAATTCTTTATAAAAGTAAGTTTTATATCCCAACCGCTCATATTTTAATGATAAACGGACTAAAGCACCATGTCAAAGGAAGTTTTTTAATGATATTGCTAAAAAAAGTCCTTCATCATTTTTATTAAAGGGTTCATCATGTAAACTTTTAAGTAAGCAACTATAACCCCAATTTTGAGGTAATAATCATAAAAACTTTTATTATGAATTCTTCAAAACTCATTACTTTAATCTTATTGTTACTATTACAGCAGATTGCTTCTGCACAACAGTCTTTAACTCAATTAACCGAAAAGTATACTCCATACCTAAAAGAGTTAAATCAAGACATTACTATTCTAACAAGTACTAAAGGAAAAACAGCAGTTGCCAACATTGGTAAAAGAAACTTTAATGAACACACTGTTTTTAACATTGGTAGTGCTACCAAAAAAATGACCGCTATTTTAATATTACAAGAAGCTGAAAAAGGAAATTTAAAACTTTCCGATTCCATAGGTACTTATTTACAGGCTATTCAAAATGTAGACAATTCATTAACTATAGAAGCACTATTGCGTCATCGAAGTGGTTTAGGTGAGATTGTTGGTCGTAATTATACAGAAGAGTACTTTGCAAAAAGTGATAGCGCTTATAATCAAAACATTTTAAATAGAATTCCTGCTGGAAACTTAGAAAAAGTAGGCAAGTATCAGTACTGTAACACCAATTATATCTTATTAGGTAAAATACTAGAAAAAGTAGCCGATAAAAGTTACTTCGATTTACTAGAAGAACGTATTTTTCAACCAGCAAATATGCAAGAAAGCTATCCATATCTTTCTAAGAGCTTAAACAACCTTGCTCCTCCTACACATCGAGGTAAAGATGTTTCTAAATTCTTAGATCATCGCTTCTTTTCTAATTATGCCTATGCGGCAGGATCTGTTGCCTCAACCTTACACGATATGCAACTATTTTACAATCATTTATTTGAAAAGAAAACCTTGCTTTCTGAAAACTCTTTAAAGCTCCTAACCTCTTTTGATGATGCTAATTATGGATTGGGAATGATTCAATTTAAGGATGGATATATCGGACATGGAGGAAACAACTTAGGGTATGCCTATAGAGAGTATTACAATCCGCAAGAAAAGAAACTTATACTTTGTTTCTCAAATGGAGAAATTATCCCATTCAATAAAATTTTAAAGAAAGAATTATTTGATTATATAAACGGAAAACCTTCTACCATTAGCTTCAGTAAAAACATTACTTCTCAATTCAAAGGCGCCTTAGGAAAATATCAATTTGATACTCATGGTATGAAAATGCAAATGGAAATCATAGAAAAGAACAACCATATCTATTTCTTAACCCAAGGAGCGCAAGTAATTCTTGTTAGCAAGGAAGAAAACAAATTATACAATGGTTCTTTCGGAATAGAGCTAGAAGTAAACCCTCAAAAAAACGATGAATTAATTTTCAGACAAAATGGATTAGAAACTACTATCAAACGAATTAATCCTTAATTATTATGACACTCAATATTAAAAATGTATCTAAAAAATATAGCAGAGATAAATTCGGTTTAAAAGACTTCTCTCTAATTATAGAAAATGGAATTCTAGGATTATTAGGCCCGAATGGTGCAGGTAAATCAACCCTATTAAAAATGATTGCTACCGTTAGTAAACCAACCAATGGACATATATATTTAGATCAAAATAACATTGTTAAAAATCCAAATTTTATGCGAAAACAACTGGGTTTTTTACCACAAGACTTTGGTGTATACCCTAACCTTAATGCCTATGAGTTTTTAGAATATTTAGCGGCATTAAAAGGTGTTGGTGGCAACGGTTTAAAAAAACGTATTACTCACTTACTCGAAAACCTGAATCTAATTGATACAGCACAGAGACCTATTGGTACATATTCAGGCGGAATGAAACAACGTATTGGTATAGCACAAGCTTTATTAAATAATCCGGAAGTAGTCATCTTTGATGAACCAACGGTTGGACTTGATCCTGAAGAACGTGTACGTTTTCGAAATCTCATTTCGAATTTAGCACAAAATTGCATCGTTATTTTATCTTCTCATATCGTATCTGATATTGATACTATTGCCGATAATGTCGTTGTTATGAAAAATGGTTCGTTGATTTCTCAAGGGAATCAAGAAGACACTATCAACTTAGTTCAAAACAAAGTTTTTGAAACGGTTATTAGTAAAGATTTTTTATCGCAACTTAAAAATGAACATTTAGTAGTAAGTACAACTCGAAAACAAGAAAACTTAACTGTTAGATATATTTCTGAAAAACCTATTGAAAACTCAATAAAACGCAATGCAAATTTAGAAGACGCTTATTTATATCTAACCAAAACAAATTAGCATGAAACATCTTATAAACAAAAAGTCATCACAAAAAATTATCGTCGCTGGAATTATAGTACTTATTATTATCCTACTCTTTTCTAGCAAAATTCACTTTGGAGTATACAATGCTCATTAACAGCAAATTTCTAAAAGCCTTTTGAATTTTTAAAACACCAATTATGAGCTTTATAAAAACTATAAAATACGATTATCTACAACGTACTAGAAGCTATGCTTTTCTCATAACTTTATGTGCAAGTTTAGCTATTGGATACACGTTTGTACCAGAGCCTAATGCCAATTACTCCACAATTAGAATAGATGATTATGTTGGTGTATATAATGCTGCTTGGTTTGGCTATGTCACGGCAATTATGACTTCTATCTTCTTATCTCTTATAGGGTTTTACTTAGTAAACAGTGGAATAAAAAAAGATATTGATACGAAAGTAGGACAGATTATAGCGGCTACTCAATTGTCTAACTTTCTTTATATCTTATCAAAAGCAATTAGTAATTTTTTAATACTACTTACCATTGTTGGTGTAGTTTTTATCATGAGCATTGCACTCTTCTTTTTATATAACGATGGAGGGGCTTTTGAAATATGGAAATTCGTAAAACCATACTTGTTAATTCCGATACCTGCTATGTTTTTAGTAGGGGTTATTGCGGTATGTTTTGAAATTATTTTGAGAAAGTATACTGTTCTTCAAAATGTTATTTACTTCTTTTTATTTTCTTTTTTAATGATACCTCAAGCAACAACAGAAGCAGAATTCGCTACAGATGTTTTTGGTAGTAAAATTGTAATTCATCAATTGGAACAAAAAGTAAGAAACATCAAAGGTTTAGAACAAGACATTGATATGACCGTTGGATATGTTTTAGGAAACACAACAAAAGCAAAGACTTTTGAATTTAACGGTATTGATTTTCCAAAGAGTTTTATTTTAAGTCGTATAGTATGGATTCTTTTAGGCCTAATTATTATGACTATGGTAACTCCACTATTTCATCGTTTTTCCTTCAAAAAAGTAAACTCAAAAGCAAAAATCAAGATACGTTTAGATTCAAAAGGAATGAAAGATATTAACCTTTCTCTTCTACCAAAAGTGCAAAACAACTTTGGAATTTTTCCTTTAGTAAAAACAGAACTCTTGTTACTTATAAGAAACGGTAGCAAATGGCTCTGGTTTCTAAATATCATTGGAATGATATTCCTAACAACGCTACCTGTTAGTATCTCACATCAATTTGTATTACCTATTTTATGGTTTTTCCAAGTAAGCCGATTATCTAATTTAACTTCTAAAGAAATTAACAACAATATACATTACTTTGCTTTTGCCTCGTTTAAACCAATCCAAAGAGTTTTGACTTCACAAATTCTTTCAGCATTTCTATTAATGTTGTTCTTAGCTACTCCTCTCTTCATACGATTAGGTATTCAAACAAACTTTCTTTCTATAATATCTGTTAGTCTTGGAGCATTCTTTATTGTCTTACTCGCATCAGTATTTGGAATTTTAACAAAAGGTAAAAAACTATTTGAAGTAGTATTCTTTTTGATAACCTATGCAAACATTAATAGCATTCCAATAACGAATTACTTTGGTTTTCTAGAAGTTTCAAATCAGTTTTTCTCAACCATACTGATATGTATATGTTCATTGCTAATTTTAATATATCTTTCTAGAATCTATCAACTTAGAAAAGCATAAAACTTCAGTAATATTTTATAAACCACTGCAATCTATTTAGTTAAATCAGAAAACAAATTAATTTAAGCTAAAAAGCCTCATTAAAAAAACTAATGGGGCTTTTCATTCAATTTATTATACTATTAACTTCTTTAACTCATCTTTTTATTTAGATTTGTGTTCGATTATAATTAACCAGTCAAAACAATGAAAAGATTAATTGTATTATTACTGTTAATATCTAACATCGTAAGTGCTCAAATTTTAGAGCCAGTAAAATGGAACTTTAAGGCTGAAAAAATTAATGAAACTGAATTTAATTTAATTTTTACAGCTAATTTAGATCAAGGATGGGCAATATATTCTCAACATATTGAGAAAGGAGGCCCTGTACCAACCGAGTTTTTCTTTGATGCAAATGATGCCGTAGAACTTATCGGAAACGTTATTGAAAGTGAGACCAACAAAAAAACCTCTCAAGACCCACTGTTTGATAACATGACTGTTTCTAAGTTTACAAAGAAAGCCGTGTTTACTCAAAAAATAAAAATCAAAGATTTACAAACAAAACTAATAGGTAGTGTTAATTTTATGGCCTGTGATGCAGAACGATGCATTCCTCCATCGGATGAAAACTTTGAATTCACCTTTAACAATGAAACTTTAGACAAGGGTGCTCAAGAAGAAACTATTAGCGTAAATGATACTGAAGTAAATCAATTACTATATGGTTTATCTCCAAGTGAGATGAATCCAACTACTACAAATTGTAATGACGAACTAGCAAGTACCACAAACGAAAAAAAGGAAGGAAAATCGCTGTGGAATATTTTTATGCTTGGTTTTTTTGGAGGGTTAATAGCCTTGCTTACACCATGCGTATTTCCTATGATTCCTTTGACAGTTAGCTTTTTCACTAAAAAAGGAGCACAAAGCAAAAGCTCTGGAATATACAAAGCTTTGTTATATGGATTTTTCATTTTAGCAGTATACTTAGTACTAAGTATACCTTTCCATTTAATGGATTCTATCAATCCAGATATCTTAAATGAAATATCAACCAACGTATGGTTAAATGTAATTTTCTTTGTCATTTTTCTATTCTTTGCGTTCTCATTCTTTGGATATTACGAATTAACCTTGCCAGCTAGCTGGACGAACAAAACAACGCAAGGAGAAAATATTGGAGGTATTCTAGGAATATTCTTTATGGCCCTAACACTTGCCATTGTATCTTTCTCTTGTACTGGACCAATTTTAGGATCATTATTAGCAGGATCACTAACTACAGATGGTGGTGCATGGCAATTAACTGCCGGAATGGGTGGATTTGGTGTAGCCTTAGGGTTACCTTTTGCCTTATTTGCAATGTTCCCTAATATGCTTAACTCTTTACCTAAATCTGGTGGGTGGTTAAACACAGTAAAAGTAGTATTAGGATTCTTAGAATTAGCATTAGCTTTTAAATTCCTTTCGAATGCAGACTTAGTACAGCACTGGAATATATTAAAGATTGAACCTTTCTTAATTTTATGGATTATCATTTTTGCTGGACTTACTCTTTATTTATTTGGTAAGATTAAATTCCCACATGATTCACCGATTAAAAAATTATCTTTCTTTAGAATTTCTTTTGGAGTATTGGTATTGGCCTTTACCATATATTTAGCCTCTGGATTTAGAGTTAATGAAGAAACAAAAACATTTACTCCTTTAACTTTATTAAGTGGTTTAGCTCCTCCTGTCGGATATAGCTTTATCTATCCAAATGATTGCCCGAACAACTTAGAATGTTTTAAAGACTTGAAAACAGGAATTGAATATGCTAAAAAAGTAAACAAACCTATTTTACTAGATTTCACAGGATATGCTTGTGTAAACTGTAGGAAAATGGAAGAGCATATTTGGCCATTAGCAAAAGTTGACAACTACTTACGAAATGATTATGTATTGATTTCATTATATGTTGATGATAGAAAAACACTTCCAGAAAACGAGCAAGTTCATGTAAATAGGATTAATGGAGGTACAAGAAAACTGGAAAGTTATGGTCATAAATGGGCTAACTTCCAAACACAATTTTTTAAAACAAACTCACAACCTTTTTATGTTTTATTAAGCGCTGATGGAAAACAGATCTTAAATAAACCAGTGGGATATACTCCAGACGAAGGTGACTATACCAACTTTTTACAATGTGGTTTAGATGTGTTTAAAGAATTAAACAATACCATTACACAACCAGCAATAGAACTGGTTCCAACATTAGAATCAACAGATCAAAAAGATCTAGTTCAATAAAAATAAAAGAGCAGTAATTAATTACTGCTCTTTTATTTTTTTACATATTATTTTCTAGACTAAATCAGCTAACGTATTATTTCTTAGTACTTGTAAGGTGTTATCTCTAACCTGAATCATTAATTTATGAACGGAACAAGCATCTTCATCTGGGCAGTCTTCACATTTTTCATAAAAATTCAAACTTACACAAGGCACCATGGCAATAGGACCTTCTAAAGTTCTAATAACATCTGTCATTTTTATATCTTCCGCCTCTTTTAATAAATAATATCCTCCACCTTTACCTTTCCTTGCTCCTAAAAACCCAGCTTTTCGTAAAGTAAGTAAAATACTCTCTAAAAATTTATGCGAAATATTTTCACTTTCAGAGATCGTAGCGATTTGAACCTTGTCTCCTTTTGGTTGTTTCGCAATAAACGTTAATGCCTTTAAACCATATTTTGTTTTCTTTGATAGCATAATGCAAAAATAACTTTTATATCTAAACCATTTCCTCTAATATAGTACAATTATTTATAGTAATAAATATGTAACTTCGTAATTATGGAATTACTGTTTTTAGGCTTAGCGGGAGGCGCAATCATCTCATATTTTGTTTTTCAAAAATTTTCATATTCAAACAAGAAAAGTATTACTGAAAAACAGTCAGTTGTGCTTTTAGACAAAATTAAAAAAGTATCGAAGCTGATTACTGTTGAAGGAGAATTTGCTGAAATTTATCATCATGAAAATACCAAAGAAAAATTTTTAGGTTTATTTAATAGTAAGAAAAAAGCCATCATATTAATCAACGCAAAAGTGCATATAGGCTTTGATTTCAGAAAGATTCAAATGGAGTCTAACACAAAAAAGAAAACCATCATACTTTCACACTTTCCAGAACCTGAAGTTTTTTCCGTAGAACCAAACATCCGTTTTTATGATATTCAAAATGGGTTATTAAACAAATTCAGTTCAGAAGATTTAACTCAAGTAAACCAAGAAGCCAAAGAACATATTTTACAGAAAATTCCTGAAAGTAACCTTATGCAAACAGCTAATAAAGAAGCTCTAGAGGCTATCGTATTAATGCAAAACCTAGTAGAAACGATTGGTTGGAAATTAGACTATACTTCTTTAGAACTACCCACGTCAGATCAAAAATTTTTAGAATAAAAATTTCTTAAGGTTGGACAATTATCGAACATATTTAAAGTTATTTTTAATCTCTGTTGTTTCCCTATTTGTGTATTCAATAATACTTAACTCTGAAACAATTCAGGAAATTCAACAGAAACTTGACCATGATTATTTAAGCGATGGCTTTGAATTTTTCCTTTTTACAGCAATTCTAAAATATTTTTTCTTGATACTTGGTGTACTTTCTCTTATATTTCTAGGATATACTTTTCTTAAAAATAGAAAAAATGCATATTGAACAATTCAGAAACTATTGTATTACTAAAAAAGGAGTTACAGAGCATTTTCCCTTTGACGATAATGTTTTAGTTTTTAAGGTAATGAATAAAATGTTTGCTTTATCTGGTTTAGATAGCTGGGAACAAAACGAACCTCAAATTAACTTAAAATGCAATCCAGATTGGGCATTAGAATTACGAGGTGAATATGAAAGTATTAATCCAGGGTATCATATGAATAAAAAACATTGGAATACGGTTACAATTAACCAAGATGTTTCAGATACTTTTGCTTTTGAATTAATAGACCATTCTTATGATCTTATTGTAAAAAGTTTACCTAAAAAAATAAAAGCTGAATTAGAAAACCTTTCCTAATGATAAAAAAAGAGCTGCGAAAAATCTATAAACAAAAGAGAAAAGAGTTAACTCAAGAACAAATAGCAGGTTTTCAACAAAGCATTGAAGCACAAATAGAACGTTTAGATTTCTCAAAGATTCAAAACATTCATATTTTTCTCCCTATTGAAAAGCAAAAAGAAATAAATACCTATCCTATTATAGACTTTTTACAAGCTAAAGGGAAAAACATTATTATTAGTAAAAGTAATTTTAAAGACAATACACTAACTCATTTTATCTTCAAAAAAGACACTCTTTTAGAAGTGAATAATTATGGAATTCCAGAGCCAGTTAATGCCACTCCTTTTGAAGTAACGGAAATCGATTTAGTATTTGTACCGCTATTAATTTCTGACCATAACAATTATAGAGTTGGCTACGGTAAAGGCTTTTATGATCGTTTTTTATCAGAATGTAAGTCTACGATAAAAACAATTGGATTGAATTTTTTTAAACCTATTGATAAAATTTCAGATACTAATGCATATGATATTCCACTAGATATCATGATATACCCTAAATAAAAAAATCTCGCTAATAGCGAGATTTTTTATTTAATATTATTTGATGAAATTATCCGTTCATAGAGATTAAAAACTCTTCATTATTTAAAGAAGTTTTAATTCTATCTTGAATAAACTCCATTGCTTCAATCGGATTCATATCTGCTAAATACTTACGTAACACCCACATACGTTGAACTGTCTTATCATCTAATAATAAATCATCTCTACGAGTACTTGATTTAATTAAATCGATAGCTGGGTAAATTCTACGGTTCGCAATATTACGCTCTAATTGTAATTCCATGTTACCAGTTCCTTTGAATTCTTCGAAGATTACTTCATCCATCTTAGAACCAGTTTCTGTTAATGCAGTAGCAATAATTGTTAAAGAACCTCCATTTTCAATATTACGAGCCGCTCCAAAGAAACGTTTTGGTTTATGTAATGCATTTGCATCAATACCTCCTGATAATATTTTACCAGAAGCTGGAGCTACCGTGTTATAAGCTCTTGCTAAACGTGTAATAGAATCTAACAAGATTACTACATCGTGCCCACATTCTACTAAACGCTTTGCTTTTTCCAATACTATGTTTGCTACACGTACATGCTTATCAGCTGGCTCATCAAAAGTAGAAGCTACTACTTCTCCTCTAACACTACGCTGCATATCGGTAACTTCCTCCGGACGTTCATCTATTAACAATACAATTTGATAAACTTCTGGATGATTCGCTGCAATTGCATTTGCCACATCCTTTAACAACATTGTTTTACCAGTTTTAGGCTGTGCTACAATCATACCACGCTGCCCTTTTCCTATTGGAGAAAACAAATCGATAATTCTAGTTGATAAAGAACTTCCTTTTTGAGCTAAGTTAAATTTTTCATCAGCAAATAACGGAGTTAAATGCTCGAATGACACCCTATCTCTAACAATATTCGGGTTTAAACCATTAATTTTTGAAACTCTAATAAGTGGAAAATATTTTTCCCCTTCTTTTGGTGGACGTACATTACCTCTTACGGTATCTCCTGTTTTTAAACCAAATAATTTAATTTGAGATTGAGAAACATATACATCATCTGGAGATGACAAATAATTATAGTCTGATGAACGTAAAAAACCATAACCATCTGGCATCATTTCTAATACACCTTCACTTTCGATTATTCCATCAAATTCAAAATCAGGATCACGATACTTATTACCACTCTTATGTTGGTAATTTTTACCGTTTTGCTTATTATGATGTTGACGCTGCTTATTTTGGTGCTGGTTACGTTGTTTATTTTGCTGTTGCTTTTGCTGCTGTTGTGGAGGCTTTTGATCTGAAGTATCTTTTCTTTTAGCCTCTTGCTGAACTTCTTTTTTAGGAGCTTCTTTTTTAGGAGCCTCTTTCTTAACTACCTTTTCTTCCTTTCTTTCAGTAGCTTCTGCCTTTTTATCTTTAGCCGGTTCTTGCTTAGGTTTTTCTTTACTTTCAGCCTTTTTAACTATTCTTTTTCTTTTAGGTTTCTCTTCCTTTTTAGTTTCCACCTCTTTTGGTGATGATTCAGCTTGCGCATCAAGAATCCTGTAAACTAAATCTAACTTTTTTAGTTGGCTAAACTTAGTTAAACCTATTTGCTTTGCAATAGCTTGCAATTCAGCTAATTTTTTAGCTTTCAATTCAGAAATTTCAAACATTTCGTCAATTAATTAAATTAAAATCCTTTTAATAAGGGTGAAGAATCTTTTATTATATTTTATTTTTGATTGCTATTATAATTGAATATTATAACAGAGTTAGTGCGGTTTTATGCAACAAATATAGATAAATAATTTAATATACAATGTTTCTTTCTTAAAAAAAGAAATATTACATTTGCTACCCAATTACAAAAAATGATACAACGAATACAATCTATATATTTATTAATAGCCGCAGTTTTAGCTGGTGTTCTAACTTTTGTTTTTAAGTTATGGAGCGATGCAAATGCTACACCAATTAATGTAATAGATTTGTTTTCGGCAGAGACACTTACTGAAAAGTTGGTTCCAGTATTATTTTATGGTTCTGCTATTATATCGTTAGCAACCATTTTTCTATTTAAAAACCGTCAATTACAATTTGTATTAGGACGTGTTAATGTATTGATAAATCTTTTTTTATTAGGATTGTTGATATATCTATCACTAACATTATCTGGAGAAACAGCCGTTTCTGAGAAAGGTATTGGGATGTTCTTTCCTGTTCTAATTATTTTGCTAGTAGTTTTAGCAAATAAAGCCATTAAAAAGGATGAAGATCTTGTAAAATCTGTAGATAGATTACGATAAACCTAACATCTTAGTATATTTAGTGCGAAAAAACCGAAGTTTTTAACTTCGGTTTTTTATTTTTGAATACTCCGTATTTACTGGCCTTTTTCGTTAAAATGTTAAAGAAATGTTAAAGAAAACTCAGGGTTATCCCTGATACGCTCAGGGTAAACCCTGAGTCAACGTATAGGGTTATTGAGTATTGTGTAAACTAAACTCCTAGTATAAATTTGTAAGTGTAAAAACAATGAGTAAGATACAAGTTCACATTGCAGATGACCATAAGATATTAATAGAAGGTGTCATTGCATTATTAAATACTGAAAACGACATACAAGTTCGTGATTTTTCTTTAACAGGAAAAGAAGTTGTACAATGGTTCTCAAACAACAAGGCAGACGTTTTGATTCTAGATATAAACATGCCTGAAATGGATGGAATAGATGTACTTAGAACCTTTAAACAAAGGGGTGTCAAAGTAAAAACAATTATTCTATCTAGTTTAACAGACCCAAAACTTGTTCAAGAAATGATAGCACTTGGTGCTAACGGTTTTTTAGACAAAAGTTGTGCATACGAACATATAATCGACGCTGTAAAAGCTGTACATAAAGGATTACAATACTTTAGTGATGATATTAAAACTAGTTTATTTAACCTATATGTTACTGAGTCTAAGGAAGAAGAAGAAGCTTCTGAAGTAGATGAGTACTTAACTGACCGAGAGGTAGAAGTTTTAAAACTTATCGCAAAAGAAAAAAATTCTTCCGAAATTGCAGAAAGTCTGAATATAAGTTTAAAAACTGTTGAGACATATCGACGAAATTTGTATAAGAAATTACAAGTGAAGAATGTAGTAGGTTTAGCGATGTACGCCGTTAAAAATAACATTGTATAGGAGAAAATTTGCTTTAGTCCCCCGAGTTGTATATCCCCCGCAAACTTTTATACTAAAGTACATCGCTAATAACTACTAGACTTTTTACACTTGAAAATATAAAACCTAAAAGTGGTGTACATATAATTCCTTGAATTAGGAAGAAAGAGAAAGAACCCTTCATTTTGTTTTCTTTACCCCCTAAACCAAGAACGTCCCCCGTTTCTATTATACAGTACACCGCTTTTTTTAATTTATTAGAAGTCCCAAATCTTTATAGAGGTCCCTCGATTTCTTATTACCAATTATTAAATAATTTTATTCAACTTAAATTCTAAAAACTTAAATTATGAGAAAAATAGCTCCTTATTTTTTAGCCCTTAGTTTAGTTTTTGCATCATGTTCATCTAATGAAGGGGAGGTTATTGAAAACAACAAACCAGGACAAAAACTATTGACATCATATACTTTAAAAAGAGACGGTAGCGGTGCTTACTCTGTTGATTTTGACGTAAACAACAATACAGAAGTTGCTACGTTTAAAGGTAAGAACAACTCCAATGACATATTATTATCTGAATCAAGTACTCCAACTAAAAGAAGTTATTCTAACGAATATGCCATTGAGAATGATCAATTGCAAATTGGATTCATTGAAAACAATTCTGGTAGAAAGCGAAGAATTACAGTTACCGACGATAATATTACCTTTGCAAAAGGAACAGTTACAGAATTTTTAAATTCCTATAGTATCACTTCTAATGAAGATAACACATATCAATTAGATTTTAAAGTAAATGAGGATGTACAAACCGAATTCATTTATAATGAAGATATCGAAACATATGAAATACATTTATCTAAAGGAGAAGCAAAACAACAAAGTTTTTCAAGACATTTTGAAAGTTTAAACTCAGGTGTTTTAAAAATAAACTTTGTTAATCATAAAGAAGTAGTTGCTAAAACCGAAGAAAGCAGTGAGACAGGTAGAAAACCAAGAATTGTAATTACGGATGGAGGAGATTTTGGTGATTAATAAATATTAAAATACTTAGTTGTATAAATGTCTAAGATATATACCATATTTTTTTTAACATTATTTCTTTTAACAGGAAACACTGTTTTGTCAATGGCATCAAATAATGCCAATACAGTTGCTTTAAACCGTGGTAAAACTGCTACAGCACAAAAAGACAAAACAAATGATTCAATATATAAAGTTTTAAAGAAACTCTATAAAATAAAAAAATATCCTGAAGTATTAAAAGAAGCTCTTATTGTTTTCAATAATGCAAAAAACGACAAAGACTTTTTCTTAATGTATCAGACTGCTGAAATAATTGCAGATGTTTATAAAAAATCCTTTAATTATAAGTTATCTATTAAGTATTACAAGCTATCTATTGAGAGTTTGAATAATTATAAAAACTTAAATAACGAAAAGTTACTTCAGAATGATAACCTAGACTTGTTATCTAAAAGTTATTTAAAAATTGGAGCTACTTATTTAAGTATTTACAGAAACTTAAAACATAAATATACAGATTCTAATTATCAGAAATTATTGGATGTTGGAGTTTCTAAAAGTTATGATACTGAGTTTAGTTCAGTAGAAGACATAACAAAATTTAAAGATAGCGCTTATTATTATTTTTCTAAGCTTGAAGAATTACCTTCACTTAATGATGAAATACTAAAGAGTAAAGCTATTTCACATATAAATATGTCTGCAATGTATCAGTTAGACTCCATGTATGTTGAAGCAAAAGAATCTGTTTTAAAAGCTATAGAAATTCACAAAAAAAGAAATGATAAAATTAGATTAGCACAATCATTAACAAACCTTGGAGGTGTATATAGTTCTACAGGTGAATATAATAAAGCTAAAGAAACCTATTATAAAGGTATTGAAACAATTAAAAAAAATGAATCTGAAGAGGCTATCAAACTTAAAGCTGATTTATATTTTAATTTGGCATGGGCCATGCGCAATTTAAAAGATTACAAGGCCTATGACTACCAAGAATTATCATATGAAATAGAAGATGTTTTAAAGGAGAAAGATATTAGAGATATAATAAAAAAAATAGAGGCGAATCATAAAGAAAATTTAGAAGCTCAAAAAATAGATTATATAAAAGAACAAAGAAAACTTAAGGAAGCTGAAGACTCAAGAGCAAAATGGCTTTTTAGCCTATTAAGTGTTTTAGTTTTATTAATCTCTGGTGTAGTGATATACAACTATAAGCTTCGACAAAAGAATCTTAGTTTAAAGCTATCTGAAAGTAATTTATTACAACAGCAAAGTATAGAGAAACTAAAATCTGAAGCGCAAATAAAAATATTAAACGCCACTATAGATGGTAAAGAATCTGAGCGTAAATTAATTGCAGAAACTTTACATGATAATGTAAGTGCCTTATTGTCTTCTGCAAACATGCATTTAAGTGCCACCAAAAAACAATATAACGGAGATACTCCGTTAGAAGTAGAAAAAACACGTGCTATTATTTTAGAAGCCTCTCAAAAAGTAAGAGACTTATCACACAATTTAGTTTCTTCTATTTTATTAAAGTTCGGACTAGAATATGCCGTAAAAGATGTAGCTAAAAAATACTCTAACAGCCAATTAGCTTTTGAAGTTTCCGCTCAAAACATTAATAGGTATAATCAAGAGTTTGAAATAAAAATCTTTAATATTATTCAAGAACTGATTAATAATATTATTAAACATAGTAAAGCGAACCATGCTAAAATTGCATTAAAAGAAGAAAAAGATCAACTAACCATTCTTATTAGAGATGATGGGGTCGGTTTTGCCCCCTCATCATCCTCTATTAAAGACGGAATTGGTTTAAATCAAATTGATGCTCGCGTACATGTTATGAACGGTAAGTTTATTATGAGTTCTGAAATTAATAAAGGTACAGAGGCAATTATTACGGTACCTATTCAGCAACAAAAAAAAGAATTTAAGTTAACCTCGGTGAGCTAATTCAATTACCTCCATATTTTTAACTGCTGCATTTTCTAACTCAAAACGTAACATAGTTCTTACCTTATGAAAACCATGATTACCAGCAGCACCAGGATTTAAATGTAATATATTCAGTTTTTTATCAAACTGAACTTTTAATATATGCGAATGACCACAGATAAACAACTGTGGTTTTTCTATTTTTAAATCTTCCCGAACCCTTTGATTGTATTTATTCGGATATCCTCCTATATGCGTTATCCATACTCGAACTCCTTCTACCTCAAATTTATTATCTAAAGGAAACTCTGCCCTAGCATCTTTATCATCAATATTGCCATATACCGCTCTCAAAGGCTTGTACTCCTTGATAGTATCGGTTACTTTTAAATCACCAATATCTCCAGCATGCCAAACCTCGTCCGCTTGTTTTACAAACTTTAAAATTTGATCATCAATAAAACTATGGGTGTCTGATAAAAGCAGTATTTTTTTCATGAAGATTTAATTTCAAAACGAAATTAAATAAAAAAACTCGCAACACAAGGGGTCACGAGAATAGAGGGGTTTATATAAAGGGGATTTATATAAGGGGAAAATTCACTGTCTTGAATACCTTCCAAAGGTAAAATATTTCTATAGATAAAAAATTAACATATGGTAAAAAAATAAATCCAAGTATAATTTAAAGCTTGTTCTTTCAACAAAAAGAACCTAAAAATTCCATAATTTAGCCTTTTAAACTTTTCATATATCTTGAGGTATTTTATTGAGCTTTCATATTTGGGTAAAAACTATCATGGATGGCAAATACAGCCGCATGCAACATCAGTTCAGGAAGAAATAAGCAAAGCAATTAGCACTATTCTTCGTAAAGAAATAGCTATTACTGGTGCAGGTAGAACAGATGCAGGTGTACATGCTTCTCAAATGTTTGCTCATTTTGATACAGACACTCCAATAAATGAACATTTTACCTATAAATTAAATGCTATCTTGCCAAATGATATTGTTATTTACAATACCACATTAGTTGACAATGAAGCACATACTCGATTTGATGCAATAAGTAGAAGTTATGAGTATAAAATAATTTTGGGACGAAATCCTTTTTTGTTAGATACCACTTGGCAATTAAATTACAAAAATTTGGATGTACCCTTAATGAATAAGGCTGCTGAGATTTTATACGAATACGAAGATTTCGAATGCTTTTCAAAGGTTAAAACTGATGTGTATACATTTAATTGTAACGTAACCCATGCTAAATGGGAACTGGTTAACAATGAGCTAACTTTTTACATTTCAGCAAATCGATTTCTACGAAACATGGTACGCGCCATTGTGGGAACCTTATTAAATGTTGGCTTAGGTAAAACCAGTTTAGAAGAATTTAAACAGATTATAGAAAGTAAAAACCGAAGCAATGCTGGAGTTTCAGTTCCGGCAAAAGGTTTATTTTTAACAAAAGTAGCATATACATATATATAGTGAGTAAATCTACAGGAAACGCATTTGACATTAAAGTTTTCGCAAGACTAATGGGTTTTGCAAAACGATACCGTACACGATTTTTAATAGCTGTATTTTCAACCATATTATTGGCAGCAGTAGCTACTGCTAGCCCGTATATACTTATACAAGCCATTGATGATTTTGTTGATAATCAAGATTTAACTCGTTTACTCTACTTTGCTACTTTAATGCTTGCCGTATTACTTTTACAAGTCTTACTACAGTTTACTTTCATATACTTTGCAAATTGGGTAGGACAACATGTAATTCGTGACATACGTACCAAAACCTTCGAAAAAATAACACAATTTAAAATGGGTTATTTTGACAATTCATCTGTAGGTAAATTGGTAACACGTGTCGTATCTGATATTGAAACCATTGCCAATTTTTTTACACAAGGTGTTTTTATGATAGTTAGCGATATCTTAAAAATGATTGTTGTTATAGGAGTTATGTTCTATTTGAATTGGAAATTAGCTTTAATTGCTTTGGCGGTATTACCTATTTTAATTTATGCAACTAAACTTTTTCAAATTGCTATCAAAGCAACCTTTCAAGATGTAAGAAACCAAGTTGCGAACTTAAATAGCTTTGTACAAGAACGAGTAACAGGAATGAAAATCGTTCAGCTTTTTCATAGAGAAGTTATCGAATACAAAAATTTTGTAGACATCAATGATAAACATAAAAAAGCTCACATTAAAACAGTTTGGTACTACTCTATCTTCTTTCCTATTGCAGAAATTTTATCTTCTATTGCTATTGGATTGATTGTTTGGTATGGCGGTTTGCAAGTTATTGAAGGAAAATCAATCACTATAGCTTCTATTATTGGTTTTATTCAAATGGCTCAAATGTTGTTTAGACCATTACGTCAAATCGCAGATAAATTCAACCAACTTCAAATGGGAATTGTTTCTGGTGAAAGAGTTTTTGAAGTACTAGATACGGAGAGCTCTATTGCTAAAGACGGAACAACTTCAACAGAACAACTTGAAGGAAATATTTCGTTTAACAATGTACACTTTAGCTATATTAAGGGTGAAGAAATTTTAAAAGGAATTTCTTTTGAAGTAATAAAAGGAGAAACCGTTGCGATTGTTGGAGCTACGGGAGCAGGAAAATCTACAATAATTAACTTAATCAACAGGTTTTATGAAATTGATGCAGGTACTATAAGTATCGACGGTATTCCGATACAAGAATATGACTTACCATCTTTAAGAAATAAAATAGCTGTTGTTTTACAAGATGTATTTTTATTTTCTGACACCATATTAAACAATATTACGCTAAAAGACGAGAATATCTCTTTAGAAGAAGTTCAAAAGGCAGCCAAACAAATTGGCATTCATGATTTTATTATGAGTTTGCCTAACAATTACTCTTACAATGTAAAAGAAAGAGGTGCAATGCTATCTTCTGGTCAACGTCAATTAATTGCATTTTTAAGAGCTTATGTAAGTAAGCCTCGTATTTTAATTTTAGACGAAGCTACTTCTTCTGTAGATACACATTCTGAACAAATGATTCAGTACGCAACAGATACTATTACCAAAAATCGCACTTCAATTGTTATTGCCCATAGACTAGCTACCATAAAAAAAGCAGATAAAATTATTGTCATGGATCAAGGGCAAATAGTAGAGTTAGGAACTCATAAAACACTGTTACAAAAGGAGAATGGATACTATAAAAACTTGTACGACAAACAATTTAGTTTAGAAAATGTTTCTAAATAATTTGTTAAAAAGTTTCAAAACAATACATTTGTGTAGAATCAATCTATTAAACTAAATATCATTAAACAATGAAAAAAGTAATTCTATCTGTATTAGTTGCTGGTTCGTTAGTAGCAACTTCATGTAAAAAAGAAAAAGAGGCGGCAAAAGATGCAACTCAAAATGTAACTGAAACTGTTGAGAAAGCTGCTGAGGCTGCTGAAGAAACTACTACTAAAGTTGTAGAAGAAGCTAAAGAAGCAGTTGATAAAACTGTTGAAGCTGTAGAATCTGCAATTGAAGGTGTTACTATTCCTCAGTTTGAAGATGCTAAAGTTGGAGAGTATTTACAATCTTATTCTCAATATGCTAAAGATTATATTGAAGCTAAAGGTGATGTAGTTAAAAACGCTGACTTAGCTAAAAAAGGAGTTGAATTAGCTGCAAAAGGTAAAGAAATTATGGCTTCTTTAGATGCTGAAACTGCAAAGAAGTTTAACAGTACATTAGCTGCCATTCAATCAAAAATGGCTCCAGCTAAATAAGCTGTATTAAATAAAACTAAAAAGGCTCTCAATTAAATTGGGAGCCTTTTTTATGTTGTTAAATCTTTCTGTAACTTCTTACTTAATTCTTCTATACTTTTAAATAGCACAAATTCTCCATCCTTTATATAAGAAACCTCTCCTGTTTCTTCAGAAACAATCAAACAAACTGCATCAGTTCTTTCTGTTACCCCAAAAGCAGCTCTATGCCTTAGTCCAAATCGTGCTGGTATCAATGTACTTTCTGAAACAGGTAAAATAACTCTTGTTGCCACCACTTGATTGTCTCTTATAATTGTTGCTCCATCATGAAGAGGACTGTTTTTAAAAAAAATACTTTCCAGTAAAACTGGTGTAACCAATGCACTCATTTTATCACCAGTATTGGCAATAAAATCTAAATTATTTGTTCTTTCAATTACGATTAATGCTCCCGTTTTTGTTCTTGCTAAACTTGTACATGCCTTTAAAATTGCATCTGTATCTATTTCTGCATTTATTTCAGATTGTAAAAACTTAATCTGATTTAGAAAACTTCGTTTCGAATTAAAATTTGTTGTTCCTATCATTAATAGGAATTTTCTTATTTCTTGTTGAAAAACTATAATTAACGCAATCACTCCCCCAGATAATAAATATCCTAAAATACCACTCAACATTTCCATATGTAATGCCTGAGTAATTTTCCATATTAAAAAGATTAATGCAATCCCAATAACAATATTTATAGCTACGGTTCCTTTTAAAAGTTTATAAATATAATATAGTAAAACAGCCACTAGTATTATATCTAGAATATCAAGAATTGAGAAATTGATAAAGTCTAAATTCATTTATCTTAATTGATTTAAGTAAATATAGGTGATTTATAATCTATTTACAATTTTAACTGCTTCAACAGCTTCTTTTACATCATGCACTCTTAAAATATTTGTTCCATTTAATAAAGCTACTGTATTCGCTACAGTTGTTGCATTTAAAGCTTCTTTAGGTAAAATATCTAATGTTTTGTAAAGCATAGATTTCCTAGAAACCCCCGTTAAAATTGGAAGTTCTAATTCTTTAAAAAATGACAACTTACTGAGTAACTCAAAATTATGTTCCATTGTTTTTCCAAAACCAAAACCAACATCTATAATAACATCATTTACCTTTAATTCTTTCAATTGCTGAAGCTGTGCAGCAAAAAACGAAATCACTTCGGTTACTATATTTTTATACATTGGATTTACTTGCATATTTTGTGGAGTTCCTTGCATATGCATCATAATGTATGGAACTTGAAGTTTAGCTATTGTTACAAACATATCTTCATCCATTTTTCCTCCAGAAATATCATTTACTATACTCCCACCAGCATTAATTGCCTCATTGGCAACCGTACTTCTAAATGTATCAATAGAAATTAGCACCTCTGGAAACTCTCTAACGATTGATGTTATAATAGGTATCACCCTAGTTAGCTCTTCACTTTCTGAAATGTGCTTAGCTCCAGGTCTAGAAGAATACCCTCCTATATCAATAAATGTAGCACCATCGTTCAACATTTTCTCAACTTGACTCAGAACAGCTTGTTCATTTGAATATTTTCCTCCATCAAAAAAAGAATCTGGAGTAACATTCAATATTCCCATTACTTTAGGAGTGGATAATTCAATCAGTTTTCCTCTGCAATTAATCGTCATTCTTTAATTTTTAATTACGATTTTATAAATTCTTTGGTAAAAATAATCGAAAACCTATTTGATTTGCTATTTTTACGTGATTATTTGAGAAAACAAACATGCAGAATACTTCAAAACAATATGATACGGTAATTAATGGATGCCGTAGTTTATTTGTTAATAAGATGAGTGACTATGGTAGCGCTTGGCGAATTTTAAGACTACCTTCTTTAACCGATCAAATTTTTATTAAAGCCCAACGCATACGTCAATTGCAAGAAAACGCAACACGTAAAGTTGATGAAGGTGAAAAATCTGAATTTATTGGTATCATCAATTATTCTGTAATGGCTTTAATTCAACTAGAATTAGGCGTTGTAGAACAACCTGACTTGTCTACAGAACAAGCAACAGAGTTGTATGATACTCATATTAAAATCACCAAAGAACTTATGGAGAACAAAAACCATGACTATGGTGAAGCTTGGAGAGATATGAGAATTTCTTCTTTAACCGATTTAATTTTGCAAAAATTATTGCGAGTTAAACAAATAGAAGATAATAAAGGAAAAACCTTAGTTTCTGAAGGTATTGATGCCAATTATCAGGATATGATTAATTATGCTGTTTTTGCATTAATTCATTTTTCAGAAGCTGAAACTCAATAATAATAAATACCCCTAACTATGATTTTAAAATTATTAACTCACATTTCAAGAGTATTAGTAGGACTATTATTCATTTATTCTGGATTTGTAAAACTAGTAGACCCTATAGGTTCTCAATATAAATTTGAAGAATATTTTAGTGCCGATGTTTTAAACCTAGAATTTTTAATTCCTCTTGCACTTCCGTTCGCTATTTTATTAATTGTATTGGAATTAGTTTTAGGAGTTATGCTTTTAGTAGGCTACAAACCAAAGTTAACTGTTTGGAGCTTGTTTGGACTTAACTTGATATTCTTATTTCTTACTTGGTATTCATATACCTATAACAAAGTAACGGATTGTGGTTGTTTTGGAGATGCCATTAAATTAACTCCAAAAGAAACTTTCTATAAAAATGTGATTTTCATGATTTTTATAGGGATTCTAATTGCAGGAATAAAATATATTAAACCTTTGGTATCTGAGAAGTTATCTTCTATTGCTACTTATGCATCTGTTTTCTTTTCTTTAGTAATTGCGTACTATGTATTAAATCATTTACCAATTATTGATTTTAGAGCCTACTCTATCGGAACTAACATTGAACAAGGAATGCAATATCAAGATGATAGTGATGAAGCTCCTCCAATTCACGATTTCGAAATTGGTACAGTTGATGGAGATAAACTAGAAGAAATGTTATCAAAAGATAAAGCAATGATGATTTTGATGACAACCGTTGAGAAGGTTAATAAAGAAGGTTTACATGAAGTATCTAAAGCTGCTGCAAAAGCAAAGAGTTTAGGGTATGAAATTTATGTATTAACTTCAGATATGATGATGGCAGATGTTATTTATGAGGAAAATTTTGATGGTCTAAATGCCTTTATAAAAGAATACAATTTACCATACACTTTTGGTAGTTGTGATGAAAAGGCTATCAAAACTGCTATTAGAGCAAATCCAGGTATTATTACTGTTGAAAAAGGAGATATAGTTGGTAAATGGAATTGGAATGATGCTAATGATGCTGAGCTAAAATAGTATATAAACACACCAATAAAAAGAGGAGTTGCAATGTGCAACTCCTCTTTTTTTAAATATACTTAAAAACATAATACTCTAAAAATGAGTATCTTTATATCATAACTAAAACTTTATACACAAATGAAAATCTTGAAGTACATTCTACTATTGCTACTTGTATTAATTGTTTTAGGTCTTATTTATGTAGGAACCTATGACGGAAAATATGATGTAAAAAGAAGTAAAGTTATCAAAGCACCTATTGCACATGCTTTTAACACAGTAAACGATTTAAAAACATGGGAAAAATGGGGGCCATGGCACGATGAAGACTCAACAATTGTAGTTACTTACGGAGAAAATACTGTAGGAGTTGGCGCTAGCAGTAGTTGGACCAGTAAAGACGGACCAGGAAGTATGAAAACCATTGCCATAGAACCTAATAAAGCTATTCAACAAGAAATATCATTTATGGATAATGATCCAGGGGGTATTTATTGGAATTTTGAAGAAGTTGAAGGCGGAACAAAAGTTACTTGGGGAATGACTGCTGAAAAATCTCCATTCATGTTTAAAGCCATTGCAGCTATGGTTGGCGGTTGGGATAACATGTTAGGCCCAATGGAAGAAAAAGGTTTAGATAATTTAGAAAGAGTTACTGTAGCAAGTATTCCCGAGGCTCCAAAGTTTTCTTTAGGAAATGTAAGCACTACCGATGTGGGTGGTAAAGTATTTATAGGTTACCCACATAAAGTAAAAATCGACCATGAAAACATGACTAAATTATTTATGCAAGATATGCCTAAAGCAGGTATACATGCAGCTAAAGCAGGTTTAAAACTAGGAGACTATACTCCTGGAGCTGTTTTTTCTAAATATGATGAAACTACCAATGAAACTGAGTTTTATATAGGCTTATTATTAAATACTAAATTAGCTCCTGCTGAAGGAATGCAAGTAATTAATTTACCTAAAGGTAAAGCAGTTACTATTTCTAAATTTGGTAATTATGGTGTTGGTGATCAAGAAGCTCATGTAGCCATAGATAACTATATTATTGCCAATGAACTTGAAAGAACATGGCCAATATGGGAACTTTATGTCAATGATCCTAGTAAAGTAAGTCCAGATAAAATTCAAACAGATATATACTATCCTTTAAAATAAAGTATATAAAAAAAGCCTTAAACATATGTTTAAGGCTTTTTTATCTAACCAAACTTAGTATAAAAACTAACTACTACTATTTTTATATTGTATTTACAATTATTTCTTGTTTCTACTATTATGACACATTGTTTTTAAAAAAGTCACTTTTAAAATGAAAAAGACTCTAAAAAAATATCTAGAGTCTTTTTGTCTAACCAAACTTAGTATAAAAACTAACTACTACTATTTTAAAACTACTATTCTTTCTTTTTATAGAGGAAACCTCTCTTTTCAGACATCTGTAATAGACAAATAAGGGGTAAAGCCCTACTCAGAGAAGTTTTAAGGGTAACTATATATTAAAAAAATTATCTTCTATTTTAATGAACTTAACAAAACACTTTTTCTGTTTCGTTTTCATAGATTAAGACCCATCTTTTTTTTAAAAGTCACTTAATAACAAAAAAAAATCTCAAAATTTTATTTTGAGATTTTTTAATACAAATATTTTCGTAAAACTACACGATGTTCTGGAATCGATTTGTCGTAGTTTCTTATCAATAATTCCAGTATTTCTGGGGGTTTAATTCCAATATCTTTTTGAGAAGTATATCGAGACACATATAAATTATACGTCTCTTTTTCTTTTTCAAAAATTAAGAAATGTTGTTCATTTAACACGGAATAACAAATTTCATCTCCTGAAAAGGTTTCTGATGTGTCTTTTAAAAAATCAGAAAATTCATAATACTTAAAAACGTTTTCCATCTTATACTATTTCAGCAGATAAGCCTAACTGAAGTAATTTTGAACAACGAGGTTCTAAGTCATTATATTCGCCCGTTTTAACCGTGCATTTACCTTTATAATGAACCAATACGGTACATTGTTCTGCCTGCTCTAATGTATGATCACACACACTAACTAAACTATCAATAACAAAATCGAACGTATTTACATCATCATTATATAAAACGATTTCATGCTTTTGTGTTTCCTGAAACAAAACATCTAACTCCTCTTGAATTTTTTCTATTGTACTCATTTTGTTTTATTTTTTGTAACGTAAAGCTACCCAGTTGTTTCTATAAATAGTTTTTTGCAAAGATAAATTATATTTCGATACCTCTTTATCTATCAAAGGAATATCCTCTTTGTAAAACCCACTTAGTAACAACTCTCCGTTATCTAACAAACAATTCGTATACGTTTCCATATCCTGAAGCAAAATATTCCTATTAATATTAGCAATAATTACATCGTATTTTTTATCCTTTAATAAGGTTGCATCACCTTCATAAACAGAAATATTTTTACAATTATTTCTTTCAGCATTTTCTACAGAATTTTCATAGCACCATGCATCAATGTCAATTGCGTCAATAGGCTTTGCTCCTTTCATTTCAGCAAAAATTGCTAAAATTCCAGTTCCGCATCCCATATCCAATACTTTTTTGTCTTTTACTTCTAAATCGAGCAAATGTTGTAACATCATGTGTGTTGTTTCATGATGACCTGTTCCAAAACTCATTTTAGGTTCAATAACTATATCATAAGCTAAATTAGGGTTTGCATGAAACGGAGCCCTTACACTTACTTTATCATCTACCTGAATAGGATTAAAATTTTTCTCCCATTCTGCGTTCCAATTTGTTTGTGCTATTTCTTTGTGAGAATGCTCAATATGAAACTCTGAAGATGACAACACAAATAGGTTTTCTAAAATAGTTTCATTCCATTCAATTTTTTGAATATACGCTACAACTCCATTATCATTCTCTACAAAACTCTCAAAACCTACGCTTCCTAATTCAGCAATTAAGATCTCTGTAGCTGGTTCTTTTGGAGTTACTGTAAAATCGTATTCAATGTAAATATTATCCATTAATATTTTCTTTTCTTCTTTGTTCTTTAATAAATTCTACACCACAAGAAAGTTTTTTTGCCAAGGGTGTTTTGGGGTCTACAACTCGCCAAAAGGGAGTTATATTATTCGTAGTTTTTCCTTTTACTAAAGATTCTAAAGCTACTTCAGCTACTATTCTTAAAAAAATACTTGTAGTTACTGGACATGAATTTTCAGCAAAATGTTCAATTGCAATATCCTTACGCATTACTTTTATATCAACCGAAGTTCCTTTAGGAATCTCATTAACATAGTTATCTATAATTTTCGGAGTCGCAATAAACATTTTAGTGCCTTCTTCTAAATCAGCAAAGCGCTTATCGATCACCTTAACAACAGGTGGTTTCGTCGAATTATATTTTTCTAACCATGTCTTAGGCATTTAAATTGCCTTTACTATTTCTATAAAATCATTCACTTTTAAAGATGCTCCACCAATTAAACCTCCATCTACATCAGGCTTAGAAAATATCTCTTCTGCATTTGCAGGCTTAACACTTCCTCCATATAAAATAGAAGTTGCTTCTCCAATCTCATCTCCATATTCGTCTTTCAGTAAACTTCTAATAAACTTATGCATTTCTTGTGCTTGATCTGGAGTAGCAGTTTCTCCTGTACCTATAGCCCAAACGGGTTCATATGCCAAAACGATCTTTGAAAAACTATTCCCTTCTAAATGGAACAATGCATTTTTAATTTGGTTTTCAACCACTTCAAAATGCTGGTTGTTTTTTCTATCTTCTAATTGCTCTCCAAAGCAGAAAATAGCTTCCATCCCTTTTCCTAAAACGGCGTCAACCTTTTTAGCTAATAATGTATCTGTTTCATTAAAATAAGTTCTTCTTTCAGAATGACCAACAATTACAGAGTTCACTTCAATATCACTTAACATATCCACAGAGACCTCTCCTGTAAACGCACCACTCTTTTCATGAGATACATTTTGTGCTGCAACTTCAATCGCAGACTTTTTTGTTCTATTAACAGCAGATCTTAAATTTACGAAACTTGGAGCTATAATCACTCTTGTATCTTCGTCTAATTTTACCTTTTTTAATTCTTTTTTTAAACCTTTTATTAATGACTTCGCTTCACCTAGGTTTTTATTCATCTTCCAGTTACCTGCAACTATCTTGGTTCTCACTAAAATATATTTCTTTTTATTGTTCTTTTAAAGCTTCTGCTAATCTAGGGTCTGTAGATTCAGACACATTTGATATAGAAGCTATACCTAATTCATTTAATACTGTATAGTAAGGAATATCTTCTATTCCTAAACTTTTAGCAAACCCTCCTTTTAAAGCAGAAGGCAAATAGTAATGATCTCCTTCAATATTAAAGAAACGATCTATACCATTTTTCCATTGTGGAATTGTTTTATCTATAGATAAAAAGACAAATACCACATCTGGGTTTTCTTCTTTCAATTTTTTAACTTGAGGAATGCCCGATATACATTCTGCACACCACGATGCACAAACCTCAAACATAACCTTTTTTCCTTTATACTTTGCTAGAATTTCCTGAAATGTTATTGGACTTTCATCAATTGTTAAAAACTTTTCATTTAGAGCTTCTTCTGGAAAAGCCGTTGGTTTTTCTGTATTACACGAAACCATAAAAACGAACAATAAAAGTAATGTTATTCTACTCATAATAAACAGTTTAAAATTATTGGTTAGTATAGCTAATGTACGTTATTTTTTTAAGTTTTGTCTAATTAATTGATCTGTAGGTTTTGTTGCTTTGAATAACTGAATTGCTCCTTCTTTATTTACTATCAAGTATCTTGGTATCCAGTTTAAATTTAAAAAATCTCCAAAATCTCCCTTCCAACCTGATTTCATAAAATAATGTTCTCCTTCTAATGCTAGTCGTTCAATACCATTTTTCCAACTTTCAACATCTCTATCTAAAGATAAATGCAAAAACACCACTTCTGAAAATTCATTCTTCAATTTTTTCTCTTCTGGTATTGCTTCTATACAATCACCGCACCAAGATGCCCATACATTAATTAATACCGTCTTCCCTTTGTAACTCTCTATAACATCTTTAAACTGAATAGATTTTCCTTCTAAATTCAAAAAAGTATCTCTCAGTGCTTTTTCTGAAAATGATGTTGGAGTTTCAAATGTACATCCTAGACAAAACAATATTATCAGAATTAAAAAAAGTACATTTTTCATGATTATTTTATTTTCTGCTGAATAGTTTCTGTCAGCTTAGACGTTTTAAAAACCAAAATATTACCAGCTTTATCAACCACCAAAAATCTAGGAATCGTTTTTAACTTTAAAAATTGTCCGAGTGCCCCCTTTCCTTTTTTAGGAATATAATAATGATCTCCTTTTACTTTTAAAGACTCAAGGCCTCTTTTCCAGTCATGATAACTATGATCTACAGATAAGAAAATATAATCTACATCTTTATGCTTCTGTTGAAATTTTACTACATCATCAAAGCTATCTTGACTAATTGGACAATAGCTTGCATACACTTGAATAAATTTCTTTCTCCCCGTATTATCTGCAAGTATATCTTTTAACAAAATATCTTCTCTGTCAACCGTTTGTAAGTTTTCATTCAACGCATTTTCGCTAAAATTCTTAGGTTGAAAAACTGTACAGCTTGTAAATAAACAAACCATTAATAAAATTACTATTCTTTTCATTTTTATTGAAGTCTAATTCTAGGATCTAACCAACTGTAAATTACATCAACTAAAATATTTATAATAATAAACAACGTTGCTACAACCAAAACACTCCCCATTATAACTGGTAAATCAAGCGTATTTAAAGAATTCACAATTTCCTTCCCAAGTCCATTCCAGTTAAATATGTACTCAACAAAAACTGCTCCTGCAAGCATGGACGCAAACCATCCTGAAATTGCTGTTATCACCGGGTTTAAAGAATTCTTTAAAGCATGCTTTTGAATTACTTTAAACAAGGTTAAACCTTTAGCCTTTGCTGTACGGATATAATCTTGACTTAAAGTTTCTAACAATGAATTACGCATTAATTGTATTACTACTGCTAACGGACGGATTCCTAAAACTATTGCAGGTAATATTAAGTTTTTCCATTGCATATGAACTCCTTCACCAAAATTATCTACTTCATACAAACTTCCTGTCATTTCTAAACTTGTATACTTATGTAAAACAAATCCAAAAAACCAAGCAAATAAAATAGCAGAAAAAAATGAGGGTACACTCATTCCTAAGGTACTAATTACAGCAATAATTCTGTCAAAAACTGAATCTTTAAACAACGCAGAAAAAATTCCTAAAACAATCCCTAAGAACAGTGCTATGGTAATAGCAACAACCGCTAAAACGGCCGTATTTGGCAATGTTTCAGCAATCACTTCAGACACACTTTTTCCATTTTTTTGAAAAGACTCTCTTAAATACGGAAATTTAATAACCAAATCTAAATCTCCCAAAGTAAATAATCTTTGTGCACTATACTTTTCTTCAGACAAAAAAGTGTAATCGCTCTCATCTTTACTGTGTAAAGAAATAGGAGATACATCATTCAAATAATATAAATACTGTGTAAATACAGGCTTATCAAAACCATATTTCCTTCTAATATTTTGAAGTTGTTCTGTATCTTCTCTTTGGTCTAACATCATTCGTGCAGGATCACCAGGTAAAATATTAAACAGTAAAAAAATTACTGTTACCACTCCAAAAAGAGTTAAAAATCCATAAAAGACTTTGCTTAATATATACTGAAACATATACAACAAAGATAAAAGAAAGTGACAAAAAAGTGTACTTTTGCATAACTTTTACAACAACAAATGACAACACAACAACTAGTTAACGAAATAAGAAAAAAGAAATCGTTTTTATGCATCGGATTAGATGTGGACTTAAACAAAATCCCACAACACCTATTGCAAGAGGAAGATCCTATTTTTTCTTTTAATAAGGCCATTATTGATGCTACTCATCACTTATGTGTAGCCTACAAACCAAACACAGCTTTTTATGAAGCATATGGGATTAAAGGGTGGAAGTCTTTAGAAAAGACAATTAATTATCTAAACGAAAAGCATCCTGAAATATTTACTATTGCTGATGCAAAACGTGGAGATATTGGTAATACTTCCACCATGTATGCAAAAGCTTTTTTTGAAGACTTATCTTTTGATAGTGTTACTGTTGCTCCTTATATGGGAAAAGATTCTGTTGAACCTTTTTTAGCTTTCGAAGATAAACATACTATTATGTTAGCCTTAACATCAAACCAAGGTGCATTTGACTTCCAAACATTAACTGTAAATAACCAAGAACTATATAAAGAAGTTTTAAAAACTTCAAAAACTTGGAACAACTCTGAAAACTTAATGTATGTTGTGGGAGCAACTAAAGCAGAATATCTTGCTGAGATTAGACAAATCATTCCTAATAACTTTTTATTAGTTCCTGGTGTTGGCGCTCAGGGAGGCAGCTTAACTGAAGTATGTAAATATGGTATGAATGATACTATTGGACTTCTTATCAATTCTTCTCGAGGAATTATTTATGCCTCAACAAAAGAAGATTTCGCCAAAGCAGCTGCTCATAAAGCGGAAGAATTACAAAAACAAATGCAAGCAATTTTATAAAAGAAAAAATCGAGTAAGTTAACTTACTCGATTTTTTTATGAAAAACAATTACATCATTAAATAATAATGATGCAATTGCTATTTTTTATTTTACCTAGTTTTGATCACTTGGTGTAATATTTGGATTGGCATCGATTTCAGCTTGTGGAATCTTGAAAATCCAGTCATTGTTTGTTGATGGCTTATCAACTTGGAAAGCACTTTGATAAAGTACAGCAGAAGCACCAGAACCACCATTAGCTGCATGGTCAATTCCTTCATCCCATCTGATCTTATCTGTATATCCAAATCCTTCTCCCCATAACTCTAAACGTCTTTGGAACTTAATTTGATCCATTAAGCTAGCTTGAGAATTAAATACTGTTACATCAAAAGCACTATCTCTCTCTTCTCCAAGAGGTCTTAATGCAGCTTGAGCACCAGGTACATCATTCATCATAGCCTTTGCTTCAGCTTCGATTAAGTACATTTCAGAAGTACGCATGTAAATAACATCATCTGGATCAATAGACCCCGGATTCTTGTTCTTTAATTTGAAGTGCATATATGGGTGTTGGTTAAATCTTGTAGTAATACCATATGTAGCATTGATTTCAGCACGTCTTGCATTGAAAGCCGCTAAACTAGTATAATTAGGATCATTACCAAAACCTCCTTGACCATTAGCTGCTGAAGTATTTGTATTTGGTGCATCAATAATGAATACATCCTTTCTATAATCAGTAGCAGGAATTGCGTCTACTAATCTTTTATCTGCAATCTTTGGATTGTTTCTAATTTGACTTCCGTTAAAAGTGTTACTAGCTAAGTAGAAATAAGAACGGAAGAAAGTAGTTTCTGCAGCAATTACATTACTACCCCAAATAACTTCTGATAAATCATTTGTGTTAAATCCAGATTTCCAAGCAGCTTCATCCATTAATGGGAAACCTTGTCTTGCTAAAACAGCTTCAGAAGCCGCAGTAGCCCAATCTCCTTTAGATAATGCCCATCTTGCTTTTAAACCATGTGCTACATTAACATTTAATTGAGACTTGTGCTTAGCTGCACCAGTTGGTCTTGGAGTTGCAGATGCAAAAGCAGTAATTGCAGCATCAAGATCAGCACCAATTTGAGTATACACCTCTTCTACAGTAGCTCTAGGCCCAGTAGTTTGTGGCTTTAAAATAATTGGTACACCTGGATCTGTTGATGGGTTTCCAATTAAATAACCTTTAGCATAATGCTGGACTAATGATAATAAAGCATAAGCTCTATATGTATAAGCTTGTCCTTCAACAGCACGTAAATCAGGAGTTGCAGCTAAACTACCTTCATTAACTTTTTCAATGATATAGTTTGCATGTAAAATTGTGTTATAACGGTGATACCAAAGAATTTCATTTGTTAATGAAGTTGGTAACGTATGAGAGTTCCATTGCATCTCATCTCTCCATCCTAAGTTATTCGCACTTGCAGAGTGGATTAAATATCCCGCTAAATTATCTCCTAATGGCACCCAGTAGTGATTTCCAGCTCTTGCTGTATTACCTCCAGGGAAAACCGTTTGTGATTGTGAATATAAAGTTCTGTGTACTCCATTTAATACTTTTTGCATATCCTCTACTGAAGATAACGCAATGGCTGGAGTAACCGCATCCGTCGGTGTAGTTTCTAAAAAGTCTTCTTTACAAGAGGCAAAGGAAGCAATAAAAACTACAATTAGTAATATTTTTATTTTATCTAACATAATTTGTTTGTTTTATCTTATTAAAATGAAACATTTAATCCTACAGAAATAATTCTTGCTGGGTTAAAGTCATTACCTGCTGGAGTACCAGCTAAGTTATATTGTGGATCTAAACCTTTTCTCTTAGACTTTAAGTATAAGTTCTCACCAGTAAGAGATACTCTTAAGTTATCAACTCCATACTTTTCTAATAATTTTTGATCAAACTCGTAACCAATACTTACGTTCTTTAATGCCCAGAAAGAAGCATCTGTTAAGAATCTATCAGAGTTAGCAACTACTAAATCAGTATTACCATTTTCTAATCTAGGAACATTAGTAATATCTCCTGGTTGTCTCCAAGCATTTAATAAATCTGGGTGAACAGCACGTCCGAAAGTTCCACTATGCATCATTGCAGAGTATCCACGATCTAAAATACTACCTCCGATACCATAGTTAATTAAGAAATCTAAAGTAATTCCTTTATAGCTTAAGCTATTAGAAATAGATCCTAATAAATCTGGAATTGAAGAATCTCCTGTATATGCTCTCTCAGTATCTTGCCAATCGTTAGTAGTTTCAATGTTTCCATTTGCATCTCTAACTGGTACACTTTCTCCTGTAGCAGCATCAATTTCGTACTTATAGAATAACTGATCTCCATTATCTGGATCTACACCAGCAGTTCTAAATAAGAAGAAGTCAAATCTAGATCTTCCTTCAGCCCATCTTTTAGAACCATTGATAAATGGAGTTGGGATAAAAGTAATTTCATTTTTAAGAGTAGACGCTTGTAAAGTAACATCCCATTTGAAATCATCTTTCTTGAATAAGTGTCCTGTTAAAGCAACTTCCCATCCAGAGTTAAACATGTCTCCAATGTTATCTGGCTGTACATTAATACCAATACTTGCAGGAATTGGCACATCAAATAATAAGTCAGAAGAATTACGCTTATAGTATTCTATAGACCCATCTAATAATCTATCAAATAATGTAAACTCAGCAGCAACATCGAAGTTTTCAATTGTTTCCCACTTTAAATTTAAGTTTCCTAAATCAGATAATACGAAAGCTCCATCAGCAGCATTTGAATTAAGTCCGAATCTTGCTTGGTATAAGAAGAAGTCTCCTAAATCATCGTTTCCAACCTCTCCCCAAGAAGCTCTAATCTTAAGTTTATCAATAAATGATACATTTTCCATAAACTTCTCTTCGTGTACATTCCAAGAAGCACCTACAGAGTAGAAGTTACCCCATCTAGAGTCTGGTCCGAATACAGAAGAAGCATCACGTCTGAAAGAAGCACTTAAGTAGTACTTTCCATCGAAGTTATAGTTTAATCTTGAGAAATATCCCTCAACAGATTTTTCGCTAGAAGAACCTCCTAAATCAACAATATTTGAAAAGTTTTCAAATTCGAAAATTCCAGCAGTAGATTGTACTGTAGCTAATCCGTTGTTTCCTGAGAATTTCCAGTTAAAACTTTCGTGTCCTAATGTTAATTCTACATTGTGCTTACCAAAATCTTTGTTATATGTTAAGATTTGAGTGAAGTTTTGAATATCTCTTCTAAATCTTTCTTCACTATATCTACCATCTGGCTGTGCATCACCAATAATAGCGTTTTCATACTCTTTTTCGATTCCTTCATTGATATCTCTACCATAGTTTAATCTGAAACGTAAACCTTCCATGATTTTGAAATCTCCAAAGAATCTAAATCCGTACGTATTATCTCTATCTCTTTCATCATTTAATAAAAGTTCTTGTAATGCGTGACGTCCTTGGTTTGTAGGTCTAGATCCAATATTATATTGTGCAAATCCTTCTCCACTATCAAAAACTGGGTTACCAGCAGCATCTCTTACGATATTACCATTTTGATCATTTACATATACTGGATAAATAGATCCAAGACCTTGTGCAAATCCAAATGGGTTTACAATACTGTTAGCACCAGCAGAACTTGGTCCTACAGCTTCTGAAATAGTAACATTTGTACTACCTCCAATTTTGATGTTTTCATTTACATCGAAATCAGCGTTAATACGTGTAGTAAGTCTGTTGAATTTAGACTTTACAATATATCCTTCTTCGTCTAAGTAAGAAGCTGAGAAGAATACTCTATGCTTCTCTCCACCACCTGCAATATTAACATTGTAGTTAGTTCTAACTCCAGTACGCTCCATAGCATCAAACCAATTTAATGACTTGTAGATCACTTGAGCATTTGGGTTAATTTTACCGTCTGTTCCAACGATTTGATCATTAGGAACATTAAAAGGATTGTATCCTAACTGATTGTAAATATTTGCTGAAGCAAAACTAGCACTTCCTCCACCAGCTGCAGAGTTCTTTAAAGCCTCCCACATTACTTCGTAATATTGTCCTGGAGTAACTCTTTCATATAATGGATTTGCACGAGATACAATACCTCCTTGAACAGAAGCACTTACTTTAATATCTCCTCTTGTACCACTTTTAGTTGTAATAATTACAACTCCGTTTGCAGCTCTTGCTCCATAAAGAGATGTAGATGCTGCGTCTTTTAAAATAGTAAGAGATGCGATATCCTCTTGGTTAATGGTATTTAAAGCTCCTTCATACTGAATACCATCTACAATAAATAATGGATCAGAGCTACCATTTAATGTTCCAACCCCACGAATAACAATACTTGGTGAAGAACCTGGTTGTCCGTTTGTAGAAGTAAACTGTACCCCTGTTGCTCTACCTTCAATTGCAGCAATAGGAGAAGTTACATTACGTGTAGCAAGGTCTTCTGCTCCTACAACACTTGCAGAACCAGTAAAAGCCTCTTTTGTTGTAGTACCATATGCTACTACTACTACCTCGTCTAATAAGTTATCTTCTTCCATAACAACATTAATAGTTGAAGATAAACCTACTTTTCTTTCTACGGTTTTCATTCCTACGAAGCTAAAGACCAAAACATCTTCACTCTTAGCTTTAATAGAATACTTTCCATTAAAGTCCGTTTCGACTCCATTGCTCGTACCTTTAATAATTACATTCACTCCGGGTAACTCCCCAGATGCGTCACTAACAACCCCCGTAACGGTTCTTTCTTGCGCGAACATCGAGATGCTCATCAGCAGAAAAACTGCCAGTGACAAGTAGTTTTTTAAATTCATAAATTATAGTTTTAGTTTTTAGATTTTAGGGCTACTAAACCCTTAATTAAATTTAAAAGTATAAAAAAATCAATAGTAAACAAACAAGACGTTAATAAAGATTTAAAAATTAACATCTTTAATTTTTTTTATCACATTTTTAACATAAAAAAGGGGTTTTCCTCTTAAATTTTAACATAATTAACTTAAATTTAGTCATCCTAAATTAGTATTACACCTTCAGCCAACACTAAAAAACCATGCATTTTTATTAGCTCTTTTAACTAACCAAAATTCACTCATTTTTTTATACGTTTGTAACTTAAAATAGCTCTTAAATAGGCTCTCATTATTTTGTTTATCCATACCCTTTATGCTTGATCAATTACACAGAAAAATAGACATACAAAAAACACCTAAAAAAATCATATCTCTGGTTCCAAGTCAAACTGAATTATTGGTTGATTTAGGTTTGGAAGATCAAATTATCGGAATTACTAAATTTTGCATACACCCTATTCACTTAAGAAAGACAAAAACTATTGTTGGAGGTACAAAAAATATTAAGATTGATAAAATCAAAGAACTTCAACCTGATATTATATTATGTAATAAAGAAGAGAACACTAAAGAAATTGTTGACGCTTGTGAAAAAATAGCTCCAACACATGTTTCCGACATATTTACGCTAGATGATGCGAAGGAACTTATTCATCAATATGGCGAAATTTTTGCTAAAAGGACAGAAGCTTCTAAAATTATTTTAAAACTAGATTTTAAACTCAATGACTTTAAAGAATTTATCCAATTTAAAGAAAAAAAGAAAGTAGCTTATTTTATTTGGCGAAAACCATGGATGGTAGCAGCAAACAATACTTTTATAAATCATTTACTTGAACTCAACAATTTACAAAACATATATACTAACAAAGAGCGTTATCCTGAAGTTGAATTAAAAAAAATACGATTAGAGGGTGATCCAGATTTGGTTTTTCTCTCTTCTGAACCTTATCCGTTTAAAGACGAACATGCTTTTGAGGTAGGGCGATTCACCCATCATGCAAAAACTGTATTTGTAGATGGTGAAATGTTTTCTTGGTATGGGAGTAGATTGTTAAAAGCTTTTGATTATTTTAAAAAGTTACATAACAGGATTCACCGTTAATTCATTATCTAAATATTTTAATCTATTTAGTTTCTCCAATACTTTCATTGCTTTAAATGCAGAACGATCACTTTTACACTCGTCTTCATATTTATAATCATTAGCTCTTTCAACCAATTTATTATACCTCTCCTCAAGATGCTTTCTATACCTATGTAATTGACTAATTCTTGACATTATAAATCTGGTTAAAGGAACAATAAATATACATAATTATTTGAAAAACAGCTACATAAATTTAGATTAATTTAAAAAAAAGGAAAAAACCTATTCATAAAAAAAGACGCTCGTTGAACAGGCGTCTTTTACTTAGATAATTTTAAAATTTATCTATTATCTTGTAATGCAAAAACTCGTCTTAACAAATCTGTATTTCGTAATCCTACTTTTTCTCTAATTCCTTTTTCCTCTACTGCAATCATAGTAAACACTCCTTTCAACGCTTCTGAAGTAACATAATCTGTTAAATCAGGATTTACTTTTTTAACAAAAGGTATACTATTGTATTTAGTAATTAAATCTGTCCAAATCTTATCTGCCCCTACTTTAGAAAAAGAATTCTTGATAACAGGATTAAATTGTCCATAGAGTGCTTGTGATGTTTTCCCTTCTAAATAAGTTGTTGCTGCGTTTTGTTCTCCCAACAAAATGTTCTTGGCATCAGCAAACGTAATCCCTTTTACCGCATCTACAAAAATAGGAGTTGCAGTCTTCACAGCATCTTCTGCTGTTCTATTAATAGCTCTTAACCCTTCGTCTGCTAGAGAACTAAGTCCTATTTTCCTAAGTCCTTTATCTACTACTTGTAATTCTTTAGGTAATAAAATTTTTACAAGTTCATTTCTATAAAAACCGTCTTTTGCCGTTAACCTAGACACTTGATTTTGAATTCCATTATCTAATGCCTGACGTAAACCTGCTCCAATTTGTTCTTGTGTTAAAACTCCTCCTTGTGGTAATTGATTAACTACTTTTTGTAACTCTGCACAACCAGTTAACAGAATTACAAAAACGAATGCTATAATTTTTTTCATCTAACTTAATTTATACCTTTAAGATACATTTACTTGGTAAAAGTCACTATTTTTTAAAACTATCGGTTTTTTTATCATATCCGTACGGACAATGTTTACAACCATTTTTACAACAATATCCACGTCTAAGGTGGTAAGCTTCTTTAAAAACACGATATCCTTGTTCATTTGTATAATACTCATCAGGATTCGGTTTTAAGATTTTATTTCTCATAGTGCAAATATCATAAAAAAATACGTTAAGTAATTTCTAAAACAAACTACTTAACGTATTTTCAAAACGAACTAAATAATCATTATTTTTTATCCCAACCTGGAGGATATTTTGACATAATCTCTTTTACAAATTCTTTAATACGTTCTTCTTTTTTCTCAGCATTACGAATTTTAAGTGCTCCAGTACCAATTCCTTGCCAAACCAACTCTTTATTCTTAGCATCAATAATATCTAAAAATAAAGTACCTTCAGTATACTGGTTTACATTCAATCGATTAGCTCCTCCCCACATCCATGGGTTCCAGCCCCAACCATAACCCCAGCCCCAGCCGAAATTATTGTCATTTATATTTATACGCTCTCTAGATTTTGTAAACAAGCTTACTAAAACATCTGGATTAGACGATTTTGTCATCCCTTTAGCAACTAATTCTGCTTCTACAGCACGCATAATTCTTTTTTTGTCCAAATCTGAAATTGGCGCTTTATCAATTCCAGTTTTATAAAACGCAAAGGTTTTATAGTTGTTAAAATTTGCTTTTGTATCATAATCGGTTGCAACTTTCACAGAACTGCATGATGTTACAAGCAAAGCAATAATTGGTAGTACTAGTAATTTTATTTTTCTCATTTTTCTTAGGGTTTATACATTTTCTAATAATGCATCATCCACTAAGTTTGGTAAAGTTACTTTTAAGTTCGGCTCAACATTCATGGCACGTTTAATGGCAAAAACTGCTTCTTCATTTCTTGCCCAACTTCTACGCGCTATCCCGTTATTAACATCCCAGAAAAGCATTGATTTTAAGCGTCTTGATGCATCTAAACTACCATCAAGAAGCATGCCAAATCCACCGTTCATTACTTCTCCCCATCCTACACCACCTCCGTTGTGTATTGAGACCCATGTTGCACCTCTAAAACTATCTCCAATTACATTATGAATAGCCATATCTGCTGTAAAACGAGAACCATCATAAATATTTGAAGTTTCTCTATATGGTGAATCTGTTCCTGAAACATCATGATGATCTCGACCTAATACAACTGGACCAATTTCTCCTCTTTCAATTGCTTCATTAAATGCTTGTGCTATTTTCATACGTCCTTCAGCATCCGCGTATAAAATACGTGCCTGAGACCCTACAACTAGTTTATTTTCCTGTGCTCCTTTTATCCACTGAATATTATCAGCCATTTGCTGCTGAATTTCTTCAGGTGAATTTTTCATGATTTCTTCTAAAATTTCACAAGCTATTGCATCTGTTTTTGCCAAATCTTCTGGTTTTCCAGAAGCACATACCCAACGGAACGGTCCAAAACCATAATCGAAGCACATTGGTCCCATAATATCTTGTACATAACTCGGATATTTAAATTCTCTTCCTAAGGTAGGGTTTGAACTCATAACATCTGCCCCGGCTCTGCTAGCTTCTAATAAGAATGCATTTCCATAATCAAAGAAATAAGTTCCTTTCTCCGTGTGTTTATTAATAGCTTTCGCATGGCGACGTAAGGTCTCTTGAACTTTTTCCTTGAACAATTCTGGATTATTAGCCATCATTTCGTTAGACTCTTCAAACGACATATCTACAGGATAATATCCTCCCGCCCAAGGATTGTGTAATGATGTTTGATCTGAACCTAAGTCGATATGGATATTTTCTTCAGCAAACTTCTCCCACACATCCACTACATTCCCTAAATAAGCTAAAGAAACAACTTCTTTATGCTCTTTTGCTTTTCTTACGCGTGCTACCAGTTCATCTAAATCTGTTATCTTCTCGTCAATCCATTTTTGATCTAAACGTACTTGCGTTATTTTTGGGTTTACCTCAGCACAAACAGTAATACAACCCGCTATATTTCCTGCCTTAGGTTGGGCTCCACTCATCCCTCCTAAACCAGCAGTAACAAATAAGTTTCCTTTTGGAGATTTCCCTAACTTTCTAAATCCATTTAAAACAGTAATTGTTGTTCCATGCACAATTCCTTGCGGCCCAATATACATATAACTACCAGCTGTCATTTGTCCATACTGAGTAACTCCTAAGGCGTTGAATTTCTCCCAATCGTCTGGTTTCGAATAATTCGGAATCATCATTCCGTTTGTTACTACAACTCTCGGTGCATCTTTATGAGATGGAAACAAGCCCATTGGATGTCCAGAATACATTACCAAAGTTTGCTCATCTGTCATTTCCGACAAATACTTCATAGTTAACAAATACTGAGCCCAGTTAGAAAACACCGCTCCATTACCTCCATAAGTTATTAATTCATGTGGATGCTGGGCTACGGCATAATCAAGGTTATTTTGAATCATTATCATAATTGATCTTGCCTGCAATGATTTCCCTGGATATTCTTCAATTGGACGTGCATACATCTTGTACTCTGGTCTCAATCGATACATATAAATGCGTCCGTACTTTTCTAATTCTTCCTTAAACTCAGGAAGTAATTCTGCATGATGTTCTTTATCAAAGTAACGCAAGGCATTCCTTAATGCTAGCTTCTTTTCTTCATCAGTTAAGATTTCTTTACGTTTAGGAGCATGATTTATAGTGGTATCATATTCCTTCTTAGGAGGTAATGTATTAGGTATTCCTTGTTGAATTTGTTCTTTAAATGTCATAATACTTTCTTTTTAAACTATAAATTATGCTACTTTGAAATCTTTGTTCTTCACCATCGTTACTAAGATATTAATATCATCTTTTAGCACACGATCTTCTTCTAACTTTGCTACTTTACTCCTAACCAAAGAGAAATTTTCTTCAATGATTTCAGAAAACGTGTTAGGCCTCCTAAAATCCATTGCTTGAGCAGCATACATTAGCTCAATTGCAAAAATCTTATCTAAATTCCCTAAAATTTGATTGAATTTTCTTCCCGAAATACTTCCCATAGACACGTGATCTTCTTGTCCTAGTGAAGTAGGAACACTATCTGCAGATGGAGGAAAACATAAGGACTTATTTTCAGTAACTAATGCCGCAGTAGTATATTGAGGAATCATAAAACCTGAATTCAAACCTCCTGCTGTTGTTAATAATCTAGGTAACCCATACTTACCTTCCAATAATAAGTAACAGCGTCTATCTGAAATATTTCCTAATTCTGCTGCTGCAATAGAAGCATAATCTAAAGCCATAGCTAAAGGTTGTCCATGGAAATTACCTCCTGAAATTGCTTCTGTTTCACTTAATACAATTGGATTATCTGTTACAGAGTTCATTTCAATCTCAGCCAATTCATTTAAGTGATTGAAAGCATTTCTTGAAGCTCCGTGTACTTGTGGCATACATCGAATTGAGTATGGATCTTGTACGCGTTCACATTCTAAATGGTTTTCAACATTTTGAGATCCTCTTAGCAACATTCTTATACGTTCAGCAACTTTTAAGTTTCCACTAAAAGGTCTAATAGTATGTAATTCTTCTCTAAAAGGAGAAGCACTTCCTTGAAACCCTTCTAAACTCATAGCTCCAGCAACATCTGCCAAATCTAAAAGGTATTCCATTTTCTTCAATCCTAAGATTGCATGTGACAGAATGAATTGTGTTCCATTAATCAAACCTAGTCCTTCTTTAGCCATTAAAGTTAAAGGTTTCAAACCGTGATTAGCTAACACTTCCTTTGCTGGTAAAATTTTATTTCCTACCCAAAATTCTCCTTCTCCGAGTAATGGTAAGAACAAATGAGATAAGGGTGCTAAATCACCCGACGCTCCAACTGAACCTTGTTCTGGAACAATTGGCAACATATCATTCTCTATAAAGTATACAATCCTTTCTATCATTTCTAAACGAACTCCAGAAAATCCTTGACATAATGCATGTACTTTACATATCATCATTATTTTCGACAAAATCTTATCAATAGGATTTCCTACTCCAACGGCATGCGTTATTAGTAAATTCTCTTGTAACTTACTAGTTTCCTCTGGAGTAATCTGCACATCACATAAAGGTCCAAAACCAGTATTAATTCCGTAAACGGCAGCATCAGAATTTGCCATTGTTTCTACTTTTCTTCTACATACATCTACCTTCTCTTTAGCTTCTTCTGTTATTACTGCCTCTAATGTGCCTTTAGCAATAGCAATTACCTTATCTACCGTTAAATGATCTATTCCGTATTTAAACATATTCTTTACTTCGTTTTTTACAAAATTACCTGTATTTTTGATGCTTAACAATATCATCTACATCAATTATTAATAACTATGGGTTATCAAATTGAATTAAGACATTTACGATATTTTCTAGCAGTTGCTGAAGATTTACATTTCAGAAAAGCTGCAGATCGTTTGTTTATTTCGCAACCTGGTTTAAGCAGACAAATCAAACAAATGGAAGAAGATTTAGATATCCAACTTTTTGAAAGACACAATAGAAAAGTTGTATTAACTCCTGCAGGAATATATTTAAAAAACGAATTTACTCGTAACTTGAAAAATCTTGACAATATTATTAATCATGCAAAACTATTACAGGAAGGAAAGCATGGAAAATTAGAATTTGGTTACGTAGGCTCTGCAATGCACAATATCATCCCTAATTTACTAATTCAATTCAAAAAGGAACATCCACATATCCAGTTTGGTTTAAAAGAGATGGACAATCAAAAACAAATTGAAAGCCTGCTACATCAAAAAATAGATATTGGTTTTGTTCGATTGGACCGGGTTCCTAGAGGATTGGATATTCTACCTATTTTAAAAGAAAACTTTTGTTTGGTGCTTCCTAAAGACCACCCTATTGACAAGAGTAGCTTCAAGTCTTTAAACCAATTAAAAAACGAGTCTTTTATTCTATTCGATCCTTCCTACAGTCCTTCCTATTATGAAAAAGTAATGCAAATCTTTACAGATAGTGGGTTCGCTCCAATTGTATCACATAACACCATTCATGCGGCATCCATTTATAAATTAGTAGAAAACAACTTTGGTTTATCCATTGTTCCTAAATCTTTACAACAAGGATACAATATGAATGTAAAATTCATTGAATTAGACACCATAAAACAACACACAACGCTTTCCGCTGTATGGGATAAAAACAATAGAAACCCCTTATTAAACTCACTTATAAAAGTAATTTCGAAAACATCATAAGTTGCATTTATTTTAAATTAATTACTTTTACAACTGTATTTTTGCAATTGATATAACTATGATATTTATTTCTAAATATATGGTTCCTAAAGGTTTTATAGGAATTACCCTATACCCTTTTATCTTTTTAAAACGAAAGGATTTAAAGCACGACTCTGAACTTATCAATCATGAAAAAATACACTTAAAACAACAAAGAGAACTACTCATTGTATTTTTTTATCTTTTCTATTTCATTGAATGGGTTATTAAATTATGCATCTATAGAAGTTCTAGTTTGGCTTACAAAAATTTAAGTTTTGAACGAGAAGCTTATATCAACGAATCTAATTTATACTATTTGGAAAATCGAAAATTTTGGGCTTTTATTAACTATATATAATTCCTAAAAAAACCTCATTTTCTTTATTATTTCCGTAAATTGCGTACCCGAAAATCAAGACAATTTACGAATGGAACAAATAGCTCCTTATAAACCAAAACATAAAGTAAGAATTGTAACTGCAGCCTCTTTATTTGATGGACACGATGCAGCGATTAATATAATGCGTAGAATTATACAGTCTACTGGGGTTGAAGTAATTCACTTAGGACATGACAGAAGTGTAGAAGAAGTAGTAAACTGTGCTATACAAGAAGATGCCAATGCTATTGCTATGACATCTTACCAAGGAGGACACAATGAATATTTTAAATATATGTACGATCTATTACAAGAAAAAGGTGCTGGACATATAAAAATATTTGGTGGTGGTGGTGGAGTAATCCTTCCTGAAGAAATTAAGGAATTAATGGATTACGGTATTACTCGTATTTATTCTCCTGATGATGGTCGTGAGTTAGGGCTTCAAGGAATGATTAACGATTTAGTTGAGAAATCTGATTTTGCTATTGGTGACACCTTAAATGGTGAAGTAAACAAACTAGTCGACAAAGAAATTGGTAGTATTGCTCGTGTAATTTCTTCTGCTGAAAACTTCCCTGAAGTTGCAAAAGAAACTTTAGATAATATTCACGAAAAAAATAAAAACTCTAAAACCCCTGTATTAGGTATAACTGGTACTGGAGGTGCAGGAAAATCAAGTTTAGTTGATGAATTAGTTCGTCGTTTTTTAATTGATTTCCCAAATAAAACAATCGGATTAATTTCTGTAGATCCGTCAAAAAGAAAAACAGGAGGTGCTTTATTAGGTGATCGTATTCGTATGAATGCTATTAATAATGAACGTGTGTATATGCGTTCATTAGCAACACGTCAATCTAACCTAGCCTTATCTAAATATGTTAATGAAGCTGTTGAAGTACTAAAAGCAGCAGAGTTTGATTTAATTATTTTAGAAACTTCAGGTATTGGACAATCAGATACTGAAATTATAGAACACTCTGACACTTCTTTATACGTAATGACTCCAGAATTTGGTGCTGCTACGCAATTAGAAAAAATTGACATGCTAGATTTTGCTGATTTAGTAGCTATTAACAAATTCGATAAGCGTGGTGCTTTAGATGCTTTGCGTGATGTAAAGAAACAATACATGCGTAACAACAACTTATGGGATGTTCATATGGATGACATGCCTGTATTTGGAACTATTGCTTCTCAATTCAACGATCCAGGTATGAACTCGCTTTATAAAGCTATCATGGATAAGCTGGTTGAAAAAACCGGAGCAGATTTACAGTCTACTTTTGAAATCACAAAAGAAATGTCTGAAAAAATATTTGTAATTCCTCCGGCAAGAACACGTTATTTATCTGAAATTTCAGAGAACAATAGAGCTTATGATAAAAAGGTAGATGCTCAAGAAAAAGTAGCTCAAAAGTTATATGGAATTTATAAAACTATTGAAAGCGTTTCTGAATCTACTATTAGTCTAGATAAATCAGGAATAGAACAAAATTCTATTCACTCAACTGAAGAGAATTCAGACTTTTTAAAATTATTAGTAGCCGAGTTTGATCGAGTAAAAATGGATTTAGATCCTTATAACTGGGAGGTTATTTTAAACTGGGACACAAAAGTTAAAAAATATAAAGATCCTATTTACACGTTTAAAGTACGTGATAAAGAAATCAAAATTGAGACACACACCAAGTCACTTTCTCATTCTGATATACCAAAAGTAGCCTTACCTAAATATAAAGCTTGGGGAGACCTATTACGTTGGAACTTACAAGAAAATGTTCCCGGTGAATTTCCATATGCATCAGGACTGTATCCATTCAAGCGTACTGGAGAAGACCCTACAAGAATGTTTGCAGGAGAAGGAGGACCTGAAAGAACTAACAGACGTTTCCATTACGTAAGTTTAGGAATGCCCGCAAAACGTTTATCGACAGCTTTTGACTCGGTAACTCTATATGGTAACGACCCTGGACATAGACCTGATATTTATGGTAAAATTGGTAATGCTGGAGTTTCTATTTGCTGTTTAGACGATGCTAAAAAACTATATTCTGGTTTTGATTTAAGTCATGCCATGACATCCGTTTCTATGACTATTAATGGTCCAGCCCCAATGTTACTAGGTTTCTTTATGAATGCTGCTATTGATCAAAATTGTGAGAAATACATTAAAGAACATGGTTTAGAGGCGAAAGTAGAAGCCAAATTAAAAGAGTTATATGATAATAAAGGTATTGATCGCCCGAAATATAATGGTGACTTACCAGAAGGTAATGATGGATTAGGTTTATTACTTTTAGGAGTCACTGGAGATCAAATTTTACCTGCAGATGTGTATGCTGAAATTAAAGCAAGTACACTTGCACAAGTTCGTGGAACTGTTCAAGCAGACATCTTAAAAGAGGATCAAGCTCAAAACACTTGTATTTTCTCTACAGAATTTGCTTTGCGTTTAATGGGAGATGTACAGGAATACTTTATTGAGAAAAACGTAAGAAACTTCTACTCTGTTTCTATTTCTGGATACCATATTGCAGAAGCTGGTGCCAACCCAATAACTCAATTAGCGTTAACATTAGCTAACGGATTTACCTATGTAGAGTATTATTTATCAAGAGGAATGGATATAAATAAGTTTGGTCCAAACTTATCATTCTTCTTTTCAAATGGTATCGATCCAGAATATGCAGTTATAGGTCGCGTTGCTCGTAAAATTTGGGCAAAGGCATTGAAATATAAGTACAATGCAAACCCAAGAGCACAAATGTTAAAATATCATATTCAAACTTCTGGACGTTCGTTACACGCACAGGAAATTGACTTTAACGATATTCGTACAACATTACAAGCTTTGTATGCTATTTACGATAACTGTAATTCATTACATACAAATGCTTATGATGAAGCCATTACTACTCCTACAGAGGAAAGTGTAAGAAGAGCCATGGCAATACAGTTGATTATTAATAAAGAATTAGGATTAGCGAAAAACGAAAATCCAATACAAGGTTCATTCATTATTGAAGAATTAACCGATTTAGTTGAAGAAGCAGTGTTAACAGAGTTTGATAGAATCACAGAACGTGGTGGAGTTTTAGGAGCAATGGAAACGATGTACCAACGTTCTAAAATTCAAGAAGAAAGTTTATACTATGAAACTTTAAAGCATACAGGTGAATTCCCTATTATTGGAGTTAATACTTTCTTAAGTTCTAAAGGATCTCCAACAGTAACTCCACAAGAAGTAATTAGAGCAACTGAGGAAGAGAAACAATTCCAAATAAAAACTAAAGAAAACTTAAACGAAGCTAATGAAGCGAAAGTTGCTGAAGAGTTAGCTAAAATTCAGAAAGCCGCTATTCAAAATGAAAACATTTTTGAAAATCTGATGGAAGCTTCTAAAGTATGTTCTTTAGGTCAAATTACTGCTGCTTTGTTTGAAGTTGGTGGTCAATACAGACGAAATATGTAAAAAGCATCGAGCTTTTTAATAACTATTTACAAACCCTCACTATTTTGTGAGGGTTTTTTATTAAAATTGAGCTATGAATTTGCACCTTATATTTGAATATTTAGCATTTTTTATTGCATACAGATATTACGTTTATCTAAAGAAAAAGAACTCAGATCATATTTCATCAAATAATAGATTGTCTATTATTTTGGGAGCTGCCATTGGTGCTTTTCTAGGCTCACGACTCATCGGGCTGTTTGAAAACCCAGCTGATATGTTTGTTAAAAACATACTAGAGTTACTCAATACAAAAACTATTATGGGTGGACTTTTTGGAGGGCTCATTGGTGTAGAACTTTGTAAAAAAATCATTGGTGAATCTCAATCTTCAGGAGATTTATTTACTTTTCCTATTATCTTGGGAATTATTATTGGGCGTATAGGCTGCTTTTTATCTGGAGTTAATGAATTTACCTACGGAAAAGAAACACACTTTTTTTTAGGAATGGATCTTGGTGATGGTTTAAACAGACATCCAATTGTACTTTATGAAATTCTATTTTTAATACTATTGCTATTGGTATTACATAAAATAAAAAATCAAAATTCTCTTACATCTGGAATGTTGTTCAAACTATTTATGGTTAGCTATTTTGGTTTTCGATTTCTTATCGAATTCTTAAAACCAAATGTATTTTTTATTTACGGATTGAGTACCATTCAAATTTTATGTTTAACTTGTTTGATATATTATAGAAAAGTCTTTACTAAAATAAATAGCATAAAAATTGCCAGTTAGAAATTACACCTATTACGATTATACCTTAAGCCTTTGTCCAGAATGCTTAAAACGTGTCGATGCCAAAATTGTTTTTGAAAATGAACATGTATACATGTTAAAACGTTGCCCAGAACACGGCAACTCCAAGGTTTTAATTGCTGATGATATTGAATATTATAAAAATATTAGAAACTACAACAAACCATCAGAAACTCCCTATACTTTTAACACCAAAACAATGTATGGTTGCCCATATGATTGTGGACTATGTCCTGACCATGAGCAACATTCGTGTTTAACTATCATAGAGGTTACCGATCGATGTAATCTTTCCTGCCCAACATGTTACGCAGGTTCTTCTCCTTCTTATGGACGGCATAGAACTCTTGAAGAAATTAAAGAGATGCTAGATACTGTTGTTAAAAACGAAAAGGAACCTGATGTTGTTCAAATTAGTGGAGGTGAACCAACATTACATCCTCAGTTTTTTGAAATTCTCGATTACGCTAAATCCCTTCCTATTCGTCATTTAATGGTAAATACCAATGGGATTAAAATTGCAAAAGAAAAAGACTTCGTAAAACGTTTGAAAGAATACAGTCCAGATTTTGAAATTTATCTTCAATTTGATTCTTTTAAAAATGAAGTACTACAATCACTTCGAGGAGCTGATTTAACCGAAATAAGAAAAAAAGCCATTGAAAACCTAAACGAGGTAAACCTTTCAACGACATTGGTGGTTACCTTACAAAAAGGACTCAATGATGATGAAATAGGTAAAACCATTGAGTATGCATTACAACAACCGTCAGTAAGGGGTGTTACTTTTCAGCCCACACAAATTGCTGGAAGATTAGAGAATTTTGACCCAACTAAAGACCGAATTACTCTTACAGAAGTTCGTAGAAGAATACTTGAACAAACTTCGATTTTTGAACAAGAAGACTTACTTCCTGTTCCTTGTAATCCAGATGCTTTAGTAATGGGGTATGCTCTAAAATTAGACAATGAAGTTTTTCCTTTAACTCGTTACATAAATCCAGATGATTTATTAAACAACAGTAAAAATACCATTGTGTACGAACAAGACGAACATTTACATGGTAAAATGATTGAACTGTTTAGCACTGGAAACTCGGTTGAATGTGCAGAAGAAAACTTAAAATCTATATTATGTTGTTTACCTAAAATAGACGCTCCAGAACTCGGTTATAACAATTTATTTAGAGTTATTATCATGCAATTTATAGATGCTTACAATTTTGATGTCAGAGCTATTAAAAAATCATGTGTTCATATTGTTAATAAGGATAATAAAATAATTCCTTTTGAAACTATGAATTTACTTTACAGAGATGACAAACGACAACAACTAGAAACTTTAAGAAAATTATGATGTTAGAAATTGATTTATCGGGTATATTCATTTTTTTATTCCTAATAATGCTTGGACCATCCTTACTTTTTGCAGGAATTGGACTCGCTTTAAAAAAGAAAAAACCTAAAAGCAGTAAAGTATTTTTTATTCTTGCCGTAGTCTATTTAATTATATCATTAGGCACTTGTGGTTCTATGATGTTAGGTTAAAAAGCATATATATTACCCTTTACACAAGGTATGGAATGTTAAAAAACAACCGTTTTTGCATGGCATTGATTTTTTAGTTAAGTTTGAGAAAACATTCAAGATATGAAGAAATTATACTTTATCCCGTTCACCATCATATTTGTTTTCTTGTCTACTACAATTTTTAGTCAAAATAAAACCGAGAAAAAAATCACTATTCAAGTTAGAGATTTTAATAATAAGCCTGTACCAGGTGCCATTATTCTTTTTGACAACGTTAGACAAAAAAGCTGGACAAATTCTAGTGGTGTATTAAAAATAAAAACAACAAACGCACCTGTTGAAATTAGTGCCTTCTCTCCCAAATTAGGTATTAAGAAAATCAAGTATAATGGTCAGAAAAAAATAAAAATTACGATCCCAAAAGGAGACAAAAAATTACTGATTACAGATAACAAAGAAAAAAAGAGAGACCCTTCGCAGTTTTGGTCCATCTACGACTATTTAAGAGGTAATATTGCTGGCGTACATGTAACACCAACTAATGTAATTAGAGTTAGAGGATATGGAACGGTAAATGGAAGTATGGAACCGTTATTTATTTTAAACGGAACAAATATTGATCAAGAAACCTTTGGTAGAATTAGACCTAATTTAATCAAATCCGTACGAGTTCTCAAAGGTCCAGAAACAGCTATTTATGGTTCTCGAGGCGCTAATGGGGTTATTATTATCGAAACCTTGTAAAAACATACTAAAAACTTACATTGATCAATGTAAGTTTTTTTTATTCTCTACACTTATCTCCGAACCTTCTAACAAAAACACTGAATTGGGTTTTTCTTTCTCTAGAAAAGAAAACTCCCTTCCATATGTCTTTTCAAAGTTTACATTTATTTCATAATTTAATACTGGGTAATACTTCCAGGTAGGGTGTCTCACTTCATACTCTGTAGTTTTATGCTTGTTTTTTGCATACCCCCAATAATGTTCAGCAATAAACTCAATTTCAGTATTTGGTTGTATTGGTAAAGTATTTTTCTCACTCTCAACAGTAATGGTATTCCATATATTTTTTGTTTTCCATTGATATGAAGTAATCATTTTTTTATCCTCAAGTAACCAATTATGCTTCATTGGAAGGGTTTGATAATTCTCTTTATAAATGGTATTGGCTACAAAGGTAATGGCAGGTTTGGGGACAATTTCTTTGATAAACACCACCCCTCTTTTAAACTGCTCTCCTTCCTTTCTTTTCACATAAAACCGAAGATTTACTTCTTCAAAGTTAACATGCCCCGGTATTTTTACTCCTAACAGTTTTGTGTTTAAAAACATAAAACCAACCACACTTACGAAACAAGCATTGTTGTGGTAATCTAATTCAGTACCCTTAGGTAAATATGGAAATAAAATTTCGGGATTTACCTGATAGTTAATCATTATTAATTTTCTCCATTCTGCTTTTAAGAAACTCATATTGTTCTGATTTTTTAATAATTCACAAACCTCATAGGTAATATACTTATGAGGTTTACTTTTTCTTTTCCAATCTATTCAGCAATCTTCCCTAACTACTTTTTCTTAATTTTAAGTTTTCTTCTTTACTCGCTTTTCTTCCTTTCAAGAAAAATACTATAAAAAATATCATAATTACTCCAAGATAAATCGAAAATCCTCCAATCTTTGCACTTAAAGCTTCTACTAAATCTTTATAGTTTGACAAAGCATATATTTGAATAATCCTCAAAGCAAACCCTATATTCAATAAATAGAAGCCTATTTTGAATAATTTGTTTGTAGCAAAAGCTATTTCTTCCTTTTGGTGAAAGATATCTAACATAAATATCTTACTATTCTTAAATAAATGTTGCGATACAAAAGTGGTTAATCCAATACTTATAGGTAAGTAAATTAGATACGCAATTAACTCTAAATTTCCATTCATAATATTACTTTTTAAAATGTTTGTGAATTAAATGAACTATATAAATATTACTAAAATGTAGTATTCCAATAATCAAAAATATGGTACTAAACTTTGAGGCAAGTTCAACTAGTACTTCTGGTAAACTGTAAAGTCTCTTGATTGAATGTAAACTCCATATTGCCAAACCAATATTTAGGCAATAATAGGCTACTAATAACGTATTGTTTAATGCATTTCCAATAGATAAATCATTCGGAAAATAATTTCGGATATATACTTTTCCATTTTGAAAACAAAAGTTTCCTACATATAAAATAACTGTAACAGAAAAGACTAAATACAATATATAAGTAACTTGAATCATAGGACTAAGGTTATTTTATGTAATAGGTATGTAAAAAATACAGATAATAATATTGGGGGAGGAACTAAGAAAATTAAAACAACCTTATCTAATCCTCTAAAAAACTCTGCCAACACAAACCACATTACAAAATATAGAATTACAAGTGATAAATAAGTCATCAAATATTTTCTACAATCTTGTTCAAGTCGTCTCCAAATGATTAAAGTTAACACAGCAATTGTCAATTGAAAAACCCCAAGAAAAAATGCCACATATAGGGACAAAGCATTTGCATCATCAATCTGCATTACTCCTCCTAAAAATAATAACATCAAAAAGAGAAAGGTAAAAACGTAATTGACATAATTTATAATCATATATGATGTTTTCATATTTTCAGAAATTTTTGAAAGTTTATATTTAAATTTTTTTACTTTTTAATCATTTTGGTAAAATTAGATAACAACCAATGCTCATCAGCCTTAATTGCCTTATCTAAAATACCATTGACCGTATTGGTTACCGAAGACAAATCTCCCATCAACTTTTTAAACTGTTCCACTTCCTCTCCTTCTCCCGTTACGTTTTCTTGAAGCTCATCCAAAACCTTTAATACAGGTTCTACTTCCCTTTTCTTACGCTCTTTGGTAACTTGTTTAAACAACTCCCAAATATCCTTGTCGGCAACAAAAAACTCTTTACGTTCCCCGGCAACAAACTCTTTACGTACAATTCCCCAATCTATCAACGCACGCACATTCATATTTACATTTCCTCTAGAAATTTTTAAGGCTTCCATAATTTCATCGGCAGACAGTGCTTTGGTTGAAACTAATAATAGCGCATGCACTTGAGCCATCGTTTTATTAATTCCCCAACTAGTAGCTAAACTACCCCAGGTATGAATGTATTTTATTTTTGCGTCTTCTAATTGCATGGTTCAAATATACAATTATTTTTAAAACTTTCAATAATTATTGAAAATAAAATATTTTAAAATTATTCCCATATCTTGTAATAATTTTAATTCTAAGATTACTTATCAAGAAAACACAATTTTGAGTAACGATTTTTATACGTCATCTATTTTACCTCATTCAGGAATAATCATCAAGATTTGTAGAGCCTATACAGACTCTCAAGAAGATTTTGAAGATTTCTATCAAGAGGCTTGTTTACAAATTTGGAAAAGTAGAAATGCTTTTCAAAACAAATCAAAATGGTCAACTTGGATATATAGAATTACGTTGAATGTTTGCTTAACTCTTTCTAAAAAAAATAATAAAAAAAGATTTTCGGCAGAACATATAAGTGATGTTTCAGAAGAAAACAGAGCTTTTGAAAATGAAAATTTGAATTTATTGTACGAGGCTATTAAACAGCTTTCTGAAGTTGATAGAGCAATTATATTATTGCATTTAGAAGAAAATCCTTACAAAGAAATTGCTGCAATTATTGGAACTAGCGCTAACAATATTGCAGTTAAGATTAACAGAATTAAAAAACAATTAAAAATACTACTAGATGGAAAAATCAATTGAGAAAATATGGAATGAAGCTTTTATAGATGAACAGTCTTTAATAGCGCCAAAAGTAATTGACATATACAATCAAAAATCAAAATCAATTATAAACAAGATTAAGAGAACTTATGAGTTTGACAATAAAGGTTTACTTCCTATGGCAGGGATTGTTATTATTGGAGGAATTCTTTTATCTGAAACCATTATTGGTGCCTATGGAGCATTCTTAATTCTATGTCTTTATGTTTTTAACACTAAATTATTGAGCAGATTTAACACCATTGATGTAAAATCTGACAACTTAACTTACTTAAAAAACTATAGGAGCATTATAACTGGCATAACCAATGCTACAAAAAAACTGTTCATTTTTGCTATTCCTTTGGCTGTACTGTCTATATTTATATTAGCATATAATATTAAAGAAACCAGCTTTCTTTCTAAATTTATTTCTAACGATACTACCTTATTGCAAATGGGCGGAATTGGTTTACTTGTAGCAATTGCTGTAGGGATAATTGGATTAGCTGTCTTTACTATTTCTACTAAAATAGTTTATGGAACGTTGATTTCGAAACTTGATGATGTAATCAATGAAATTGAAGAAATAAAAAGTTAAGTCTACCATATATAAACGGAAGTATCTAAAGAATACTTCCGTTTTATTTTTTCTTTTGTAAAATGGTCAACCCAATACGAATTTGTTCATACGGAACCTTTTCTCCTAAAAATTCAAAATATGGTTTTAATGCCATCTCATTTCCTAATACCTTTTTAGCGTTGGCAATCTGTTTAACAACATCTGCCTCTATAAATTCATCTAAACTCACATCCTTTCCGTCTAGATATAGTTTAGACAAGTGCGAAAATATAGTTTGTGGTTTTAAATTTCTCTTAACTGCTATTTCATCCACAGAAAATCCTTCTTTGTAAAGATTAAATGTTTCTAGAGTAGTGTCCTTTTTCTTACGTTTCTTTTCGTTTAAAAATGTCTTTATTTCTTCTATAAACTCTCCACCGTAAACTTCAAGCTTACGCTGTCCTACTCCACTTATTGCTAAAAAATCATCATCTGTCTGTGGTCGTTCTCTTTCTATTTCCTGTAAAGTAGCATCACTAAACACCAAATAAGCAGCTATATCTTCTTCTTGGGCAATACGATACCTCAACTTTCTTAATCGTTCAAACAAAGTATCTGATGTTTTTGTCTTTGTTTTACGTGTTTTTAATATCTCTTTTACTTCTTTCTTAATTTCTACTGGTGTTGTTAATGCAATTTTTTCCCCTTCAAACAATACTTTTTTTGAGAATTCAGTTAACTGCAACACATTATTCAAATGAAAGGCAATTTGAATATACCCTTGATTTATTAACTGAATTATATAATGTTGCCAATCTCTCCAAGAAACTCCTGCACCTGCACCATACGTTTTTAGAGTTTGATAATTTTTATCTAAAACATTGGCATTTTTAGCTCCTCTTAAAACGTCTATAACCGTACCCATTGCCTCTTTCTGTTGCAATCTATACACCGCCGACAACGCTTTTTGAGCAATAATAGTTCCATCAAAGAATTGTGGAGGGTTTTTACATACATCGCAATTCCCACAGTTTTCTTCAATCAGCTCTCCAAAGTAGCTCAACAATATTTTACGTCTACAAACAGTTGCTTCAGCAAACTGTTTCATTCGATCTAATTTGGCTTCTTGTACTTCTTTGTTTCCTGTATTCGATATAAACTGCTTTAACTGAATAACATCGGCATAGCTGTGAAAAAGTAAAGCATGGGCTGGCAATCCATCTCTTCCTGAACGTCCAATCTCTTGGTAATATCCTTCAATATTTTTGGGCATATTGTAATGAATAACCCAACGTACATTAGATTTATCTATTCCCATACCAAAAGCAATAGTTGCACAAATAATTTGCACATCATCTTTTACAAAATCTTCTTGTGTTTTAGTTCTTTCTTCAAGATTCAATCCGGCATGATAGGCCTTCGCATCAATCCCATTTTGTTTTAGTTTGGTTGCAAGTTGTTCTGTAGTTTTTCTACTCAAACAGTATACAATACCAGACTCTTGGGGTCTTGCTTTAATAAATTTTACAATTTGCTGTACTCGTTCATTGGCTGGTCTGACTTCTAATCTTATATTTTCTCGGTTAAATGAGCTTACAAACTTTACTGCTTTTGGTATTGATAATTGCTCTAAAATATCTTCTTGTGTAGCTCTATCGGCAGTTGCAGTTAAAGCAATAATAGGAACATTAGGTAAGGTCTTCTTTAAAAAAGAAAGTTGTTTGTAAGACGGTCTAAAATCATGGCCCCATGCAGAAATACAATGTGCTTCATCTATAGCAACACAACTAATATAATTTTGATTCAATACATCTTGGAGTAACGGTAAACTCTCAGGAGCGACATAGAGCAAATTGAGAGTGTTATTAGCTATTCCGTCAAAAACCTCTCTTTGTTCCTCTTCGGTTTGCGTACTGTTGTAAAATGCAGCCGAAATACCATTAGCTTTTAAGCTATCTACCTGATCTTTCATCAGAGCAATTAATGGAGATATTACCAAGGTAATTCCTTTAAGAAATAGCGCTGGTAATTGATAACAAATAGATTTACCTCCTCCTGTGGGCATTATGACTAACGTATCGTTCTTATCCAATACATTTTCAATAATCTTTTGTTGTTCTAGTCTAAAACTATCGTAACCAAAATTGCTTTTAAGTTTCTCTAATAAATCTCTCTCTGTAATCTGCATCATGTTGGCAAAAATAACCATAAAAAAAGCGTAGAAATTAATTTCTACGCTTCATTTTCTTTATTCTTTAAAAGAATATTAATTGATGTCTTGTAACAATACCTCAACTGCTTTTTTCAATTGAGCATCTTCTCCTCTTTCTTTCCATCCTGGAGCATTCTTAATTAAATAATCTGGAACAGCAGGAGCTTCATTTTCCATATTCCCACCTGTTTTCTTTACAAACCAAGCTCTAAATGGCATACGAATGTATCCGTTTTGTAATCCTTTTCCTCCTGTAGAAATTACAGCTCCAAAAGTAGGTTGCCCTACTAACTTTCCTAAACCTAAGTTCTTAAAAGCATGTGAGAAAATTTCTGCATTCGAATAACTATTCTCGTTACATAGTGCAACAACTGGTTTGGTATTTACCGATAAAATTGCACGCTCATTGAATGGATAGTTCTTACTATACTTCTTATGATTCTTTAAACTTTTTGTAGCTCCTCTTGGAACCGTATATGCATGTTGATCTACATTTAAAACGGCCATTAATCTATCGGTAGTCCATCCACCTCCGTTATAACGTACATCGATTACAATTCCCTTTTTACCGTATCCGCTTGCCTTTAATTCTCTTTCAAAACGCTCAAAGCTAGGCATACTCATTCCTTGAATATGTATATACCCTAATTGACCATTTGAATATTGATCAACTAATTTTTTACGAGATGACACCCAAGCTTCGTATTGAGCTGTTCTTAATGAACGTTGTGGACGAATAACCACCTCTTTACCGTTCTTTAAACTCAATAAGGTTTCAGCACCTTGTGTGTTCTTTAGTAAGCTATAAAAGTTTGTATTCTTTTGAATCTCTTGTCCATTTACAGCTGTAATAACATCTCCAATATTTAATTTACTTTTCGATTTATCGGCTACCGCATTTTCTAACACATAAACTACACGTGCACCTTCTGAAGTATTTTCTACTTCTAATCCTAACAATCCAATTTTATCACTTGTATTTCTTGGAGCACTTCCTCTATACCCCATATGACTTGCATTTAACTGTCCTAATAACAAGTTATACATATATGAATAATCTTGGTGTGTGGTTGCTGATAATACCCAAGGTTTATATTTCTTTACTAAGCCATTCCAATCGTATCCATGGAATTCAGGATCGTAAAAACCTGCAGTTAAAGCTCTAATACCCTCATCAAAAATTTGAGCGTATTCTTTTTCTTTATTTCTTGTGTAAGTTGCTGAATGTGGTAATCCGGTAACCTTATCAGATTTAGTATCTAATTGCTTTAATCTTCCTCCAGAAACAAAGTATACTTTTCCTTTATTAAACTCAAAACCTCCAGCTCTAGAAACTCCTTTTACTGGTTTTGTTTTAGTTCCATCCCACTTAATTTTATACAATCCTCTTTTTTTAGTTGCAGGGTTTGTTGCTGAGAAATAGATAAACTTACTATCTGCACTAAACACAGGACTAAATTCATTATCTTGTAAAGAAGTTACTTGTACTAAACGATCAAAAATTCTATCTGAATCAATCTTTACATTTACTTTTTTCTTCTTTTTTGATTTCTTTTTGTCCTTTTTATCAGATTTACCTTCTTCTTTTTTCTCTGGATAATATGCTCCTTCTTGGTGGTCTAACTTAGATTTTTCCCAATCTTCTTTTTGTAACCAAACCATCCAAACATCATAATTGATTCCATTTCTATTTGAAATGAAGGCTAATTTTTTTCCGTCTGCACTCCAAACTGGGCTTCTATCACTTCTAGGGTGCATAGAAACATTCATCTTTTGCGTTTTATCTGCTATAGATTGAATAAAAATTTCGCTATCAAAATCTAAATCTTCTTGAGAATAAGCTACATATTTACTATCTGGACTCCAAGACACTCCTTCAGCAGCTGCCCAAGAATCTGAATATACTTGTGGTTTTACAATTTTTCCATCTTTGATGTCTGCAATCATTAAAGTTCCTCTTCCTACTTGGTACGCTATTTTCTTTCCATCAGGAGATACTAAAGGATTTTCTACATCTTCTTTACTATTTGTTAGTTTTGAAACTTTTGTTTTTAAACTTCTATGTAAACCAACTAAAGTATCTGTAGAAACTGCGCTGTATAATTCAAAATGACCATCTCTATCAGAGGTAAACACTACTGTTTTATCATCTAACCATTGCGGGCTACGATCTCTATAAGGATGCTTACTAACATTGTTAGAACGTTTTTTCTCCTTGTTATTTTCTTTTACAAAAATTTCTCCTTTTACTTCGATAGCCACCTTTTTACCATTAGGTGATACTGCATACCCTTCAATTCCGTTTGAAACCGTCTTTGTTTCCTCAGCTTCAAAACGATTATCGGAAGAAATCTTTAATTTAATTTTACTTGCCTTTCCATTAGTAACCTTATAAACATCTACACCGCTTAAATATACTATTGTTCCATTGTTACTAATTGAATACGTACGTACTCCGTCTTTCTTATGTGAAGTTAATTGAGTAGCTACCCCACTAGTAGTTCCATTTCCAGAAACAGCTTGCTTGTAAATATTATATCGTCCGCTTTTTGCCCCTATATAATATAAGTTTCCAGCTGCATCCCATTTTGGAGAATGGTCATTCTTGTTACTCGTTGTTATTTGGTTGTACTGCTTGGTTGCAGTATTATAAATCCAAATATCACGTTGTGCCGAACCTGAATAGTCTTCACGAGCGATTCTACAAGCACCTTTTGTAAACGCAATAAACTTACCATTTGGAGATAATTGAGCATCTTCTCCATAAGCCGTTAATAAACGTTTAGGAGTTCCTCCATTCTGGTTTACGCTATACATTTGACGATCCCATTCTGGACCTCTATACACTCTTCCTGTAGTAAAATAAATGTTTCCATCTGCTGTCCAATCGGTTGGCGTATTCGCCGTTGGATAATAGGTAAGTTGTTTTGGCACCCCTCCGTTCAATGAAGTGGTAAACACATTATCATTTCCTTTTCTATTAGAAGAAAAAGCAAGTTCAGTTCCTTTACTATTCCAAACAGGGTTACTCTCATATCCTTTATGAATAGTTAACCTGTTGGCTTGTTGTGTTGTAAAGTTATAAGTCCAGATATCTCCATGATAGCTAAATGCCATTTGGGATGCATCTGGACTTATAGCTGGCACTCTAATTAAGGTATGTTGTGCCAGTAAAATATTGCTGGTAAGTACCGCAATTACTAATAGTAATTTTCTAGTAGTCATTTATAAATCGTTTAAACCACTAAAGTACTTTATTAAGTTGTCTTTTATAAAAATTTAGCAATACCTTAACAATTCTTTAAGTTTTTTACAAAGCCTTCTACTCCTTGTATTCCTGTCTTATTCAATTCTTTAATAAATGCCGAACCAATAATAGCTCCATTCATATACTCACAAGCAGTAGAAAATGTTTTGTGATCTGATATTCCGAAACCAACAATCAATTTACTTTGTAGTTTCATGGCTTTGATTCTATTAAAGTAATCTATTTGTTGTTGAGAAATTTCTCCTTTTGCTCCGGTAATGGATGCAGAAGCTACTACATAAATAAATGCTTTTGTTAATGCGTCTATTTTACGAATTCGTTCTTCTGATGTATGAGGTGTTATTAAAAAGACATTGGTAATTCCATAACTTTCAAATAAAGATTGATAATGGGTTTCAAATTCTACCATTGGTAAATCAGGAATAATGATGGTATCAATTCCGCAATCCTTTACTCTTTGACAAAATGCATCTTCTCCATATTTAATTATCTGATTCAAATACCCCATTAAAACTAACGGTGTTTTATTCGTCTCTTTCAGGGCCAATAATTGTTCAAAAATCACATCCAAATTCATACCATTGCGAAGTGCAACAGAACTACTATGTTGAATTGTCGGCCCATCTGCTAAAGGATCTGAATAAGGTAATCCTACTTCAATAAAATCTACTCCATTAGTACTAAGTTTAGAAATAATAGGTGCTGTATCTTCAAGTTTTGGAAACCCAGCTGTGAAGAATATAGATAATAAGTCCTGATCTTTTTGTTGAAATATTTGTTGAACTGAATTCATTTTAATCTTCTAAGTGTTTTATGTAGGTTTCTAAATCTTTATCTCCTCTCCCTGACAAATTAATGATAATTGTTTGCTCTTTACGCAAATTCATTTTTGGTAATACTGCCAATGCATGTGCTGTTTCTAAAGCAGGAATGATCCCTTCTATTTTTGTTAATTCATAGGCTGCTTCTAGAGCTTCTTTATCGGTTGCATTCATAAATGTTGCTCTTTTTTCATCATATAAAAATGCGTGTAAAGGTCCTACTCCAGGATAATCTAATCCTGCTGAAATTGAGTAAGGCTCAACGATTTGTCCATATTCATCTTGCATTAAAATCGTTTTACTTCCATGAATTACTCCTACTTCTCCTAGCTGAGAGGTTGCAGCACTTTCTCCAGAATTCACTCCTAAACCTGCTGCTTCTACAGCTATTAATTCTACATCTTCATCATCTAAATAATGATAAAAAGCACCTGCTGCATTTGATCCACCACCTACACATGCAATTACTGTATCTGGATTCTCTTTTCCTGTATGCTCTTTTAATTGCCATTTCATCTCTTCTGAAATAATAGCTTGTAAACGAGCTACCATATCTGGATATGGATGTGGTCCTACTACTGAACCTATTAAATAATAGGTATCGGGGTGTTGAATCCAATAACGAATAGCTTCATTGGTTGCATCTTTCAGCGTTTTACTTCCACTGGTAGCCGCAACAACTTTTGCTCCTAGCATTTTCATTCGTGCTACATTGGGTGCTTGACGCTTAATGTCGGTTTCTCCCATAAAAACAATACATTCTAAACCCATTAATGCACATACCGTAGCTGTGGCTACTCCATGCTGTCCTGCTCCAGTTTCTGCAATAATTTTGGTCTTTCCTAATTGCTTTGCTATTAATATTTGACCAATCGTATTGTTTACTTTATGCGCTCCTGTATGATTTAAATCTTCTCGTTTCAAATAAATAGTAGCACCATATTTTTTTGACAATCTCTTTGCTAAATACAAAGGACTCGGACGACCTACATAATGTTTTAACAAATCTTTGTATTCTTTTTGAAATGTTTCAGATTCGATAATTTGTATGTAATTGTCTTCTAATTCTTTTACGTTTGGATACAACAATTCTGGAATAAATGCTCCTCCAAATTGTCCGTAGTAACCATTATGATCTGGATTGTATTTCATAATCCTTTATTGTTAGTTTTGTTATATTTCTATTTTTATTTCTTCTCCTTTTAACCATTTCACTAAAAGACTTTCATTTGTACTTAATTCTACTAAGTGGAATTTTAAATAAGAAGAAAACACCGCAGAGTTTTCTATATTTTCAATCCCTACTTTTCCATCCAAATAATTTGAATGAATCAGATATAATTGGCCCTCTCTTTTTAAAATAAAACCTACATGACTCTGATCAAATCCTATAAAATGAATTCCTTGAGGTAACCTTTTTCGGATTAGTTCAATATTCTTTTCTTTTGAACTTTCTGCTACATTTATAACACTCGTATCAAGTGCTAATATTTTAGCTTCATGCTCGGGAGATTGTTGTGCTAATTTGTATCTGTTTATATTTACTCCAATATGTTGAAGTGTTGTAGAAACAAAATACCCGCATGCTATTTCCCCTTTTCTAGGCTGAGCTGTATGACCTTCAAAAGACCATTTTGTTCCTTCCCAAAACGGAATTATTCGTTTCAAAAGTGATTTTTCAAATAGTACCGAAGTCTCTTTAGTATTCACTGATTTTTTAGACAATACTTTTTTATCCTCAAGAATCAATGATTTTACAATTCGATAATCTATATTTTCATCTTCTTGTAAAATAAACTCTGACAAGCTTTTTATCTTAACCGCAGCTTTATCGATATGAGCTTCTTTCTTGTTTATCTTTTCTGAATCTGTATTCTTTTGACCTTTACAAGACATTGCCGAAAACACCAACAAAACACTTAAAAATCTCACAAATACTTTCATAGAAATTCTAATTTTAAAAACATCGCACCTTATCTTTTATAAACCCTTCGTTCTTAATTAGTAAAAAGTTCCTTTTTAAACTTTGCCAAATCTTTTACCGATTTTACACCTGGTTTTGTTTCGAATTTACTGTTTACATCCAACGCGTGTATTGGTAAATTTGAGTTCACTATTTTTTGTATTTCTGGTATCTCCTTTAAACCAATACCTCCACTTAAAAACAAAGGAGTTTCTGAATTATAATTTTCCAAGACCTTCCAGTTAAAGGTAATTCCATTACCTCCTCTTTCTTTTCCCTTTGTATCAAACAAAAAATAATCTACCTCCGTTTCATATGGTTTTAATACTGTAAAATCAAACTCATCTTTTACTCCAAAAACCTTAATAACCTCAACATTTCTGGGTTTGCGTTTCTTTTTTAGTTGTGTTATCAACTCTTCCTCCGCTGTTTGAAAAGCTTCTTTTAGCTTTTGAATATATTCGACACTTTCATCACCATGCAATTGTACTGCATCTAATTGGTATTCTTGAATTAATGAGACTGCTATTTCTATATACTCATTCACAAAAACGCCCACTTTTTTTATACTTTTTGGTAGCTCTGGAATAATTCCTTCAAAATTTCTTGGAGATCTATCATAGAAAATAAACCCTAAATAATCAGGTGTTAATTCAGCTACTTGCTGAATATTCTCTACATATTTCATCCCGCAAACTTTTAACTTCATGGTTATCTAATTTGCTCAATGAATTCTTTACACGCTTCTCCTGGATTTTCTGTTTTCATAAAATTTTCACCAATTAAAAAACCTTGAAAACCGTGTTCTTTTAATCCAGTAATAATTCTAGGATCTGAAATCCCACTTTCTGAAACTTTTAATGCGGTATCTGGAATTTGACTTGCCAAGTTCATTGAATGTTCTAAATCAACTTCAAAAGTTTTTAGATTTCTATTATTAATCCCAATAATCTTATTATCTAAATCTCCAATTTTATCTAAATCTTCTTGAGAATGTACTTCATATAACACTTCTAAACCCAAGTCAGTTGCCAACTGCCCGTAATTTTTCAACTGTACTGCGTCTAAACAAGTTGCAATCAATAACACTACATCCGCCCCAATTGCTTTCGCTTCTACCACTTGAAATCCGTCAACAATAAAATCTTTTCTAAGAATAGGTTTTGTTGTATTAATACTTCTAGCTTCCATTAAATCTGCCATTGTTCCTCCAAAAAAAGAGGTGTCCGTTAAAATAGATTGCGCTGCAACATTTGCGTCTAAATAACCATTGGTTACATCACTTATCGTTGCTTTATCATTAATCACTCCTTTAGAAGGGGATTGTCTTTTAAACTCAGCAATTATACCCGTTGAATAAGGTTCTAATAAAGATTTCTTTAAAGAAATAGTGTCTTTTTTAAAATGTGGGCTTTCGATTAACTTTTTTACAGGAATCTCTGCTTTAATCTTTGCTATTTCCTGTTTTTTAAATGCTATTATTTTATCTAAAATGGTCATACTCATTGTTAATTATGAATTATGAATTTTCAGTTCCTTGAGACTTCATTCATAATTTTAAACTATAAAATTTATCTAACTAATTTTTCTAACGATTGTTTTGCTTTTAACCCTAATAAAGAATCTTTTGCTTCCTCAAAAGCCGTTGCAAAGGATTTATTTTTATCAAAAGTCTTTAAGGCAAATGCAGCATTGGTTAGCACTACATTATTTTGAGCTTCTGTTCCTTTACCGTCAATTATATTTACAAATATTTTTGCTGCTTCTTCTACAGTATCTCCTCCAAATATATCTGATTGCTGTAATTGTTTTTGTCCTAAATCTAACGGTGAAATTTGTTGTTCTGTTTCTTTGGTAAACAGTTTAAAATCTCCTGTCAAAGATATCTCATCGTATCCATCTAAGGCATGAACAACTCCATAATTAACATTAGATTGTTGTAACATATAATTATATACTCTTGCCACTTCTAAATTAAATACTCCTACTAATTGATTTTGTGGTGAACTTGGGTTTACCAATGGCCCCAACATATTAAAAAATGTTTTTACTCCTAACTCTCTACGAATTGGTGCTACAACTTTCATAGCTGGATGAAACAAAGGAGCGTGCAAAAAACAAATATTGGCTTCGTCTAATTGTCTTTTTAATGTGCTTTCATCATTGGTAAATTGATATCCTAAAAATTCTAACATATTAGAAGAACCAGATGCCGAAGAAACCCCATAATTTCCATGTTTTGCTACTTTATTACCCGTTCCTGCAACAATAAAAGAGGTTAACGTGGAAATGTTAAATGTATTTTTTCCATCACCTCCTGTTCCACATAGATCAATCGTATTAAAATCTGACAGATCTACTTTTACTGCCAATTCTAATAAGGCTTCTCTAAATCCAGATAGTTCGTCTACCGATACCGGACGCATTAAAAAAACCGTAATAAATGCTGCTATTTGTGATGCATTGTATTTCTCTTGAGCTATATTTATCAATACCTCTTTAGATTGTTCTTTCGTCAATCTTTTTTGCTCAAATAAAGTGTTTAATATTTTCTTCATTGTAACGACTTTAAACTTTAAGCTTTAAGCTTTCAACTGAATTAATAAAATTCTCTATCATCTTTTTACCTTCTGGTGTTAAAATACTTTCTGGGTGAAACTGAACAGCTTCTACAAAATACTCTTTATGCCTTAAAGCCATAATACTCCCTGCATCATCAATTGCCGTAATTTCTAAATCTGATGGAAAGTTATTATGAGAAGCTATCCAAGAATGGTAACGGGCAGCTTCAAAGGTTTCTGGAATATCTTTAAAAGTAACCGTGTTTTCTCTCGTTACTTTCATTTCGGTAGCCACACCATGAAATACATCATTTAAATTTTCTAATTCACCTCCAAAAACTTCTGTAATTGCTTGTAAACCTAAACACACTCCAAAAATTGGAATCTTCCCTGCATAGGTTTTAATCGTTTCCTTTAAAATTCCAGCTTCATCAGGAATTCCAGGACCTGGAGATAAAATAATAGCATCGTAATTTTTAATTTCATCGATAGATATTTCATCGTTACGATACACCTCTGGTAACGTACCTGTAATATCTTCTACATAGTGCACCAAATTATAGGTGAATGAATCGTAATTATCTAATATTAAAATGTTCATCTTAAATGTTTTCTGCCAACACCAAAGCTTTCTTTAATGCTGCTAATTTGTTATTAACTTCTTGTAGCTCGTTTTCCTCTTTAGAGTTTATGACTATCCCAGCTCCTGCCTGGTAATACAATGTATTGTTCTTACTTACAAATGAACGTATTGCTATGGCTTGATTCACATTTCCATTCAATCCGATAAAACCAACACACCCCCCATAAAACCCGCGAGTTTGATTTTCATAAGTATCTATCAATTCCATTGCCTTATACTTTGGCGCTCCACTTAAAGTTCCAGCAGGAAAGGTATCTCCAACTATATTCATTGGATTTCCTGTGATGGTTCCAGTTACTGTTGATACCAAATGTATTACATGACTAAAATATTGAACTTCCTTATAGGTTTCAACAGTTACATTGGTAGCATGTTTACTTAAATCATTACGTGCTAAGTCTACTAACATTACATGCTCTGCATTTTCTTTAGGGTCATTTGCCAACTCCTTTGCCAACTCTCTATCTTTTTCATCATCACCTGTTCTTCTAAAAGTACCAGCAATTGGATTGATAATAGCCTGTTTATCTTCTATTTTGATTTGTGCTTCTGGTGAAGACCCCATTAGCTTAAAACTTCCATAATCAAAATAAAACAAGTATGGTGATGGATTTATAGATCGTAATGCTCTATAAACATTAAACTCATCTCCTTTAAATTGCTGTTGAAATTGACGAGACAATACTAACTGAAAAACATCTCCTCTTTTACAGTGCTCTTTAGCTTTTGTTACATTTTGTTTAAACTCTTCATCAGTCACATTCGAAGTTTCTGCTCCAATAAAATTAAAATCATATTTAGCAAAAGATTGTGAGTTGACTAAATTTTCAATTTCTGACAATCGAGATGTTTCACCATCTGGAATATTTTCAATTAAAATCAATTCATTTTTAAAGTGATTGATTGCTACAATAAATCTGAAGAAACTGTATTGTAACATTGGAATGGCAGAAGGTGCTTTTTTCGAATTGAATTGTATCGTTTCAAAATATTGAACAGCATCAAATGTAGTATAACCATACAAACCGTTAAAAGATTTAATTTCATCAGAACAATCCACTTGGATCATATTACTATACGACTCAAACTTTTGATAAAAGTCTCTTTCTATAGGCTGCATTTCTAAAAGTTCTTTCTGATATGATAACGATATATTGTTTTCTTCAGCTTTAATAGTAACCATTGGTTCTATACATAAAAAAGAATAACTATTTTCTTTACTATGATAATCTGAACTTTCTAACAACAAACTATTTGCATACTTATCGCGAGTGCGTAAATACAAACTCACTGGAGTAATAGTATCAGCTAATTGTTGTTTCGAAATTGTTGTAAACTTTATTTTATTCATTCTTAAGTTTGTTATAACAAAAAAGGCTTATCATGAGATAAGCCTTTTCGTTGTATTATAGATATAACAGTATGGTCTCACTAACGTAAGTTAAGAGATTTCCACCACCAGTTATTTAATAATTGTTTCATCATTATGATACAAATGTATAAAGTCATTTTGATTTTGCAAACTTTTCTTTCAAATTATTTAACACAACTAAAAAATAGTAAGTCTCTTTCAATAAATCACACAAAACCGATTTCATTTTATTATAAATACAATAAAAAAAGTTAATAATCATAATCATAATTTAATTTTTGATTACAAAAAAGAAACATTCACCTGTTATTTGTACCAGAAATAAACCAAATAGAATAAAATTTATAAAAAGATATAGTTATGTGTGGAATTGTATGTGCGTTTGATTTAAAGCAGTCTTCAGAAGAGCTTAGACCACAGATTTTAGAAATGGCAAAAAAGATTCGCCATCGTGGTCCGGATTGGAGCGGTATTTATAGTGATAAAAAAGCAATTATGGCTCATGAACGATTAGCTATTGTTGATCCTACTTCAGGACAACAACCTTTATTTAGCCATGATCGTCGTTTTGTGTTAGCTGCAAATGGAGAAATATACAACCACAAAGAAATAAGATCTCAATTAAAGGAAAAACACGAATTCCTAACTAAATCTGATTGTGAAGTTATTTTAGCACTTTACAAAGAAAAAGGAGTTGAATTTTTAGACGACTTAAATGGAATCTTTGGTTTTGCAGTATACGATTCTACCACAGACGAGTATTTAATTGCTCGTGATCATATGGGAATTATCCCTTTATATATGGGATGGGATAAGCACGGAACTTTTTATGTAGCTTCTGAATTAAAAGCTTTAGAAGGATATTGTAACAAAATTGAAATATTCCCTCCAGGACATTATTATACAAGAGAAGACGGTTTACAAAAATGGTATCAACGTGATTGGATGGAGTACAAAGCTGTAAAAGAAAACCAAACTTCTATTGATGAGTTACGTGATGCTCTAGAAGCTGCCGTACACCGTCAATTAATGAGTGATGTTCCTTATGGGGTATTATTATCTGGAGGATTAGATTCTTCTATCACCTCAGCTATTGCAAAAAAATATGCTTCCAAGCGAGTAGAGTCTGACGACAAAGATGAGGCATGGTACCCTCAACTACACTCTTTTTCTATTGGATTAGAGGGATCTCCCGATCTAGCTGCAGCTAAGAAAGTATCTGATCATATTGGAACTATTCATCATGAAATTACCTTTACGATTCAAGAAGGTCTTGATGCTATTAGAGATGTAATTTATAATCTTGAAACCTATGATATAACTACTGTTAGAGCGTCTACTCCAATGTATTTAATGGCGCGTGTCATTAAATCAATGGGGATTAAGATGGTTCTTTCGGGTGAAGGTGCGGACGAGATTTTTGGAGGATATTTATACTTCCACAAAGCACCAAATGCGGAGGAATTTCATAAAGAAACAGTGCGTAAACTAGATAAACTTTATCAGTATGATTGTTTAAGGGCCAACAAGAGTTTAATGGCTTGGGGGATTGAAGGAAGAGTCCCTTTCTTAGACAAAGAGTTTATGGATATTGCCATGCGTATTAACCCAGAGGATAAAATGATTAACGGTGAACGAATGGAGAAATGGGTATTGCGAAAAGCTTTTGAAAGCTATTTACCAAAAGAAGTTGCTTGGAGACAAAAAGAACAATTTTCTGACGGAGTTGGTTACAACTGGATAGATACTTTAAAGAAAGTGGTTGAAACTGCAGTAACTGACGAAATGATGGCCAATGCTGCACATAGATTTCCAACTCAGACTCCACGAGCAAAAGAAGAATATTATTATCGTTCTATTTTTGAAGAGCATTTTTCAAGTGAAACTGCGGCTTTAACCGTACCATCTGTTCCATCTATTGCATGTAGTACACCAACTGCATTGGCTTGGGATGCTAGTTTCCAAAACCAAAACGAACCAAGTGGTCGAGCCATTAAAATGGTACATGAAGACGCTTATTAAGATCTTTTTATGTTATTATTATATTTTTAGTTGTGAAAAACCCCGCCTTATGCGGGGATTTTTATGTTTTCAACATAAAATACTTTCAATTGCTACTTATATTTGTAGCATATTCACTTTTCTTCAGTATTAAAAAAAACAAATTTTACTCCTTCTCCTCTATTCTGTTTCATCAATTTACAAAAGCTTTAGTTTGACAATAAAAAAGAAATCCAACCTACTTATTTCAACAAAGCCCCATTAGATTCCCTATTTTCACTCGACATGACAGATACATGACATTTAAATGACGTATAAATAACCATCTATTTTTTCGAGATTTGTACCAACGGAATTCATAAAAAATGAAAAATCAAACTTTAGGTAAAAGATTAAAATATTACAGAACTTTAAAAGGATATACGCAAGATGAACTCGCATCATTATCGTCTGTTGCAATACGAACAATTCAACGTATTGAAAAAGAAGAAGTGCAACCTCATTTGCAAACCTTAAAATTACTAGCTGAAAGCTTAGAAATTGGAATTGACGATTTAAAAATTATTGAAAATCCTAATCATGAAACCGTACAAAAAAAATGGTTGTTACTATTACACTCTAGTCCATTCTTAGGCTTAATTATTCCCTTTGCAAACATTCTTTTCCCTTTGTTTTTATGGATTCATAAAGAAAAAGATAACCCTTTATACAATCAACATGGAAGGGCTATTATCAATTTTCAATGCTCAATTACATTATATCTCATTATATCTTTAGTGCTATTTTTTCCCTTTCCCGGATACAACTTTTTCTTAACTGGTCTTGTTTTTCTATTTGGAATTATTACAACACTATATAATATTAAAAAAGCTATAGATTCTGAAACCTATCGATATCCGCTCTCCATCCAGTTTCTAAAAAACTAACAAGATTCTAAAAAAACATACTAACTTAAAATTTTATCCGAATGAAAAGAAAATTCATCACGGCAATAAAAGCTATTGCCCTACCTTTAGTATTCATTTTTATACTACAGTTGCTAAATCCATTAGCGAGCTTTATTAAAACAAACTCAAAATATAACCAAGTATTATTGGGTATAACGGCCATAACCATAGCAATTACCATTTCCTATTTCTATGATAAAAACACGAAGAACACCTTAACCCCCAATACAGCAACCATAGGTAAAACTCTTTTAGGTTTATTTACAGGACTTATTGCAGCGTCATTAATGATTTTAACACTGTTAACCTTTAGTAACCTGAAAATTGAACACAGCTCCAATATAAACTACTTAAGTATTTTCTTTAGTAGTTTACTATTTTTCCCATTGGCATATTTTGAAGAAATCATATTTCGAGGAAATGCTTTTATTAACTTAAAAAGCACTTTAGGTATGCGCAGTGCTCAAATCATATTTGCGCTATTATTTGCATATTATCATGATCCTGCGGGAAGCACCTTTGGCGCTCAGCTTCTTGGACCTGGAGTTTGGGCCGTAATTTACGGATGGTCAGCTATTAAATTTAAGGGAATAGCATTTCCAGTAGGGCTTCATGCCGGACTCAATATTACTCAGGGGGTTTTCGGAATGAAAGAAGATCGATATGCTATTTGGAATCTTTATTACGACAGTAACTTAGCAGAACATTTAAAAGATAAAACCGAATTTATAGGAATACTGATGCAAATAGTCGTATTAATTGTAGGAATACTATTAACAGAAAAGCTAATAAAAAAGAATCCCGCTTAAGCGGGATTCTAAACTCAAATTAATTAGAAGCAATAAAATAAGGCGCTAAATTTACTTTCGCATTTCCTCTAGCTCCATAATAATTATTATAACTTTTATTCTTCTCAATTGTATAAAATGAATCAACATAGTCATCATTATTCGTATACCAACTATTTGGCATTGCTTGAATAATTGCTCCTGCTACTTGACCAAGTACGTTTACCCATGGTTGTGTAGACACAGCTCCAATAATTTGAAATACTCCATTAACAATGGTAGATACTAAATCTTTGTAATTTACATTATCATCTTTTTCAAAAAGCTGAATATTTGCTGCTTGGTATTTGTAATCATCCCAAAATAACATTACTTGATTAGGATAATAATCCCTACCATCATGATCTAAATAATACATTGGAATTACCTTGATTTCTGGAGAGTTACTATCATCTTTAATTCCAGAAGTAATTGCATAAACCTCTGCAGCTCCACTAATCCAAGGCTCTTCATCATCATTTAAACGGATCTTATTTAGTTTCGTCGTTTCTAATCCAGATGTTTTTGCCGCGTTTAAAACATCTCCCACCTTTTTTCCTTCAAATCTATTGTTCTGAACACCTTCTTCTCTTAACATCTTATTCATGTAAGCTACTTCTTTCTTCAAAGTTTCAAAACCGTCTGTTTCAATAACAATTACAGGTTGCTCAGGTGCTTTATTTGCGTCTAAATACACCACTTTTTTATCTAGTGTATATGCCACTATTTGTTTCCAATCTTTTTCTTCTCCTTTAGGAGCAAAAGAAAACAACAATTCAGATGACGTTGTCACTGCTTTTGGATTATGCATCCAAACCTCTAAAATTTCAATTTTCTCAGGAGCAAATTCGGCACTCGCATTGCGTTCTAACTCATCGGTTTTCTTTTCTAAATTTTTAAACGACTGTTCTTCAGAAACAAAATTTGATGTTTTGTCTAATATCTTAGATAATTCAACACTAGGCTGTTGTTTACTTAACATTTCAAGAGTTACCTTCTTAAAATTTTCATTGTTCATTAAATCAATAAAATCTAAGGTGACCTCTTTTTTGTTTACCAAGTTTACATCAGCTAACTCATTTGTGGGGTTCTTTGTTAATTCTTCAGAGTTATTACAACTAACAAGTAAAATTGAGGCAATAGCCATGCCTAATAGAATACGGGGGATTCTCATTTTTTAAAAATTTATTTGGTTAATATCTGTCAACAAACATCTGAAATTTCAAAATAAAAAACAACATAAATGTTAATTTTTTATGAATTAAAAAACATAATCTTAATTTTAATGAATAAAAAACATTTTTTTAACACTGTATTAACATATGTTATTTTTTTATCTAAAATTTATTTTATGTAATTTTCGATTCATTATTAGTCTCCCTATAAAAGCTTCTAAAGCATTTTTAACATTCTTCTCTTTGCTTAAAAATATAGATAACCCTGTTTTTTATTTAAACATGATTTTTAAGCGTTTTAAGGCACTTTTAGCAAAAACTATATTTGTTAATAAAATTACAACCAAGCACCTTAAAAACTTTTATTTTTAGTTTTAAAAATTGTAAATTTGTTGAGATTACAAGTCGCTTTCGAGCGATTTTTTTATGAAATGATTTTAATTTAATTCACTTTTTATGAGCGAAGAAAAAAAGCATAATTATTCCGCCGATAGTATTCAGGCATTAGAAGGAATGGAGCACGTACGTATGCGTCCATCCATGTATATTGGTGATGTTGGTGTTCGTGGGTTACATCATTTAGTTTATGAAGTTGTAGATAACTCTATTGATGAAGCTTTAGCTGGTCATTGTGATACTATTTCGGTAGATATTAATGAAGATAATTCCATAACAGTTAGAGATAACGGACGTGGTATTCCTGTTGGACTTCACAAGAAAGAAGGTGTTTCTGCTCTTGAAGTAGTAATGACTAAAATTGGTGCTGGGGGTAAGTTTGACAAAGATTCATATAAAGTATCTGGAGGTTTACACGGAGTTGGTGTAAGTTGTGTAAATGCACTTTCAGATCATTTGAAAGCAACTGTTCATAGAGACGGTAAAATTTGGCAACAAGAGTACGAACGTGGAAAAACGATGTACCCAGTAAAAACAGTTGGAGAAACAGACATTACTGGAACAGAAGTTACTTTTTTACCAGATACCTCTATCTTTCAACAAACAACAGAGTACAACTATGATACCTTAGCTACTCGTATGCGAGAACTTGCATACTTAAACAAAGGAATCACAGTAACTCTAACAGATAAGCGTAATACAGATGATGAAGGAAATTTTATTTCTGAAACTTTCCATAGTACAGAAGGATTATCTGAATTCGTAAAGTATTTAGATAGTACTAGAGAGCAGTTAACAGCAGGTGTAATTTCTATGGAAGGAGAAAAAAATGGAATTCCAGTAGAAGTTGCAATGGTATACAATACTTCTTATGCAGAAAATTTACATTCTTATGTAAACAATATTAATACGCATGAAGGAGGTACACACTTATCTGGTTTCCGTAGAGGATTAACACACACTTTAAAGAAATATGCTGACGAGTCTGGTTTACTGAAAAATGTAAAGTTTGACATTTCTGGAGATGACTTCCGTGAAGGTTTAACTGCCATCGTTTCGGTAAAAGTAGCTGAACCTCAATTCGAGGGACAAACAAAAACAAAATTAGGTAACCGTGAAGTAACTTCTGCAGTATCACAAGCAGTTGCTGAAATGCTTACTGATTACTTAGAAGAAAATCCTAATGATGCGAAGACCATTGTTCAAAAAGTAATTTTAGCTGCACAAGCAAGACATGCAGCACGTAAAGCACGTGAAATGGTGCAACGTAAAACTGTTATGAGTATTGGTGGTTTACCTGGTAAATTATCTGATTGTTCTGAAACAGACCCAGCTGCTTGTGAAATATTCTTAGTTGAGGGAGACTCGGCAGGTGGAACCGCTAAACAAGGTCGTGATCGTAATTTCCAAGCAATTCTTCCTTTAAGAGGTAAAATCTTAAATGTTGAAAAAGCAATGCAACACAAAGTTTTTGAAAATGAAGAAATCAAAAACATGTTTACCGCATTAGGTGTTACTATTGGTACAGAAGAGGATCCTAGAGCTTTAAACCTTTCTAAATTACGTTATCATAAAGTAGTAATCATGTGTGATGCCGATGTAGATGGTTCTCATATTGCAACCTTAATCTTAACCTTCTTCTTCCGTTACATGAGAGAAATGGTAGAGCAAGGATATGTATACATTGCTACTCCTCCATTATATTTAGTTAAAAAGGGTCAAAAACGTGAATATGCTTGGGATGATAATCAACGTGATTTAATTGCTCAAAAAATGGGCGGAAGTGTCAACATTCAACGTTACAAGGGTCTTGGAGAGATGAATGCTGAACAATTATGGGACACTACTATGAACCCTGAGTTCAGAACTCTTCGTCAAGTTACTATTGATAACTTAGCAGAAGCCGACAGAGTATTCTCTATGTTAATGGGAGATGACGTACCACCTCGTAGAGAATTTATTGAGAAAAATGCAAAATATGCAAATATCGATGCATAACTCACTATAAAACAAAAAAAAAACAAAAGCTCAACTTTAACAGGTTGAGCTTTTTTTACATTTATATTTTACTACATTTGTCCAAGTAAACAAAACAATCCCTAAAATGAAAAAACTTACTTTTTCCCTTTTAACCATTTTCACTTTAGCATTTAACTCACAAGCACAAGAATTAGAAACAATTCTTTTAGCTAAAGATGACGCCGCTAAATTAACAGAAGCTTACATTAACCCTACAATGAAAGGTTTAATCTATAGCTCAAATAGCGGTTGGTATCACACTGCCAAAGTGCACAAAAAATTCGGATTCGATATTACCATCGGGGCGAGTGGTTCTTTTGCTCCATCTAAAGATGACATTTTTGATTTAACCAAACTAGGTTTATCAAGTAATACCACATTTACCAATAATACTTCTCCAACAATTGCTGCAGAGGAAAATGTCAATGGAACAACCGTTACATTTAACACCTCTATAGACACTCCTGCTGGACCACAAAATGTTTCGGCAGATTTCACAATGCCAGGAGGAGAATCAATTGATATAACACCTGCTCCAATGGTTCAAGTTGGAATAGGACTCCCTTTTAAGTTAGAAGCAATGGTACGTTTTGTACCAAAAGTTGGTTCAGATGACGTCAAAGCAGGATTATTTGGTATTGGTCTTAAAAAAGAAATTACAGATTGGTTTGGACCAATGGATAAAACTCCATTACACATTTCTTTATTAGCTGCATACACTAACATGACAGTTGATTACGAAATTGGAAATGTATCGGGTCAAGTTGCTACAACTAATGGTTTAACAGAGTTCAAACTTAACTCTTATACTGTGCAAGCAATTGCCTCATTAAACTTACCCGTAATTAACTTTTATGGTGGTGTAGGTTATAACGGTGGAACTACAAAATTAAACATGTTAGGAGACTATACATTAACGTACCAAACTAATACAACCCCATCAGTAGCAGTTCAAGAAAATGTTTCAAACCCCTTAGCTTTAAGTAATACTACAGGAGGTTTTAATGCTACCATTGGTACTCGTTTAAGCTTAGGTTTCTTCAAAATTTTTGGAAGTTATACACTACAGGAACAAAACACTTTAAATGCAGGGATTGCATTTAGCTTTAGATAATTTTTTTGTAAAAAAACTTAATAAAAGTCTGGAAAAGTTTAAATGTAAATTGATATATTAGATAAAACGATATCATAAATCAAGTTGATAATGGTGTTTTAATTAATGAAAAAAACATTTAATTTTACCGTATAAAATCCAATCTTTTACATTTTAGAAAAAAAAAGAATCTCCGTTGTAAATTCAGTGGAGATTCTTTTTTTATCCATAGTCAAATCGCTATTTTTGTGCATCTTAATAATAATTTTCAATAAAAAATATATAAAATGAAAGTAACAGTTGTAGGAGCAGGTGCAGTAGGTGCTAGTTGTGCTGAATACATTGCTATTAAAGATTTCGCCTCTGAAGTTGTATTAGTTGACATTAAAGAAGGTTTTGCTGAAGGTAAAGCTATGGATTTAATGCAAACAGCTTCTTTAAATGGATTTGACACTAAAATAGTAGGTACTACTGGTGACTATTCTAAAACTGCTGGTTCTGATATTTGTGTAATTACTTCTGGTATTGCACGTAAACCTGGTATGTCTCGTGATGAATTAATGGGAATCAATGCAGGTATCGTTAAATCTGTATCGGCTAGTTTAATTGAACATTCTCCTAACACTATCATCATTGTGGTTTCTAATCCAATGGATACAATGACTTATTTAGTACACAAAGCTACAAACTTACCTAAACACAGAATTATTGGTATGGGTGGTGCTTTAGATTCTGCTCGTTTCAAATACAGATTAGCAGAAGCTTTAGAGGCTCCTATTTCTGATGTTGATGGAATGGTAATTGGAGGACACTCTGATAAAGGTATGGTTCCATTAACTCGTTTAGCTACTCGTAACTCAGTTCCAGTATCTGAATTTTTATCAGAAGAGAGATTAGAGCAAGTTAAACAAGACACTAAAGTTGGTGGAGCAACTTTAACTGGTTTATTAGGAACTTCTGCTTGGTATGCTCCAGGTGCAGCAGTTTCAGGATTAGTTCAAGCAATTGCATGTGACCAAAAGAAAATCTACCCTTGTTCTGCTTTATTAGAAGGTGAATATGGATTATCTGATTTATGTATTGGTGTTCCTGTAGTATTAGGAAGAAACGGTATTGAAAAAATCGTTGAAATCAACTTAAGCGAAGAGGAAAAAACTCAACTATCTTCTTCTGCTGAAGCAGTTAAGAAAAACAATGAGGCTTTAACTTTCTAAGTTAAACTTTAACAATACTTAAGAAACCTGGGTTTTACTCAGGTTTTTTTTATAAAAAAATGTTAAATCAACCTAGTAGATGTAAGACTTTTGAAAATTAATCGTCTATTAATTGGAAGAAACAATAGTAGAGTTTCTTTTCATAGTTTTTCATAGCAATTTTCCCACTTCATTTTTTGAAGTGGGTTTATTTTTATGCGGTAGCTTGTTGTACTACTTCAAACAACTCTCCTCCTTCACATTTTACCGTTTTTTGCTTAAACTTTACGATCAATTGATAATCATGTGTAGCCATTAAGATGGTTTTTCCACTTTTATGAATTTCATTAAGCAACTCCATCACCTCTAATGAAGTTTTCGGATCTAAATTTCCAGTAGGCTCATCGGCTAAAATTAACTCGGGGTCATTTAACAAAGCTCTTGCTATTGCCACTCTTTGTTGTTCTCCACCAGAAAGCTCAAAAGTTTTTTTGTAATACTTTTCTTTCATTCCTACCTTATCTAAAACCTCATAAATTTTATCTTTCATTTCAGTTTTATCCTTCCAACCTGTCGCTTTTAAAACAAACTCAAGATTCTCGTAGACATTCCTGTCATTTAATAATTTAAAATCCTGAAAGACAATCCCTAATTTTCTTCTCAAAAAAGGAATATCTTTTTCTTTCATTTTTTTTAAATCAAAACCTACAATACTTCCCAATCCACGTTTTAAACGCAAATCTCCATAAAGTGTTTTAAGTAAACTACTTTTTCCACTTCCTGTTTTTCCAATTAAATAATAAAAATCACCTTTATTCAAAGTAAAGTTCACTTTTGATAATACAAGATTATCCAACTGATAAATATCGGCGTTGTCTAAATGTAAAACAGGTTGCTCCATATGAAAATATTGTTTTTACAAATCTAAAATTTTATTACGTAATTCTATAACATTTATTACTTTTGATAAAATCCCTCCAACAAAATTAAAAAACATACGTTATAGTTTCTAGATAACTAAAAAATATGAGAATCATTTATTTCAAAAAAGGCTATCTGTCTTTACTTTTTTTAGGGTTTACAACATCTTTTTTTGCACAAAAAACTGCTTTACATGTATCGGAGTCTTCTGATTTTCATAAAGCTATAGAATTGTATAATAACAAATCTTATGCTGCCGCTCAGCAATTATTTCAAAAAATATCTGCCGAGTCAAAAGAAATTAAGAATTTAAAAGCTGATGCCGATTATTATGACGCCATGAGTGCTATAAAATTGAATCAGGATTACGCTGATGATAAAGTAATAGATTTTGTAGAAAATTACCCATATCATAATAAGAAGGAAAAAGCATACTTAAACGTTGGAAACCATTACTTTGCTAATAGAAAAGCATCCTACGCTTTGAAGTGGTATCAAAAAGTAAATGAAAAATTACTTACACAAGAAGAAAAGGACGAGTTAAATTATAAAATGGGATATGCTTTGCTGGTTTCTAACTACTTAAAAGATGCCAAAGCTAAATTTAAAACCTTACTTGGAAATCCTATTTATGGAAATGATGCTCGTTATTATTATGGATATGTTGCTTACAAACAAGAAAATTTTGGAGAAGCAGAAGACAATTTAAGTCAACTTGCAGATGATGCCACTTATAAAGCAAAAGCCAACTACTATATTCTAGACATTAGTTTTAAAGCAGGTAGATTTGACAAATCTGTTCAAATTGGTGAAAAACTATTAGAAACGACTAAAGACAAAAAACAGATTTCTCAAATTTCAAAAATTATTGGAGAGAGTTATTTTAACTTAAAACAATACGAAAAAGCTATTCCTTATTTAAAAGCTTATAAAGGAAAAAGAGGGAAATGGACCAATACTGATTATTATTATTTAGGATACGCTTATTACAAGCAAAAAGACTTCGAAACAGCCATTAGCACCTTTAATAAAATTATTGGAGGAACTAATAAAGTGGCTCAAAATGCATATTACCATTTAGGAGAATGCTACATGGAACTTGATAAAAAAGTAGAGGCTTTGAATGCATTTAAGAACGCAAGTGAGATGGATTTTGATCCTCAAATTAATGAAAGTGCTTTTTTAAATTATGCTAAATTAAGTTACGAGCAAGGAAATCCTTATGAAAGTGTGCCAGATGTTTTAAAAAATTATTTAGCAAAATATCCTACATCAGTAAATACAAAAGAAATAAGAGAATTACTTATTACCTCATATTTACATCAGCAAGATTATACAGGTGCTTTATCATATTTAAATGAAAACAAATCACCAGAAAATGATGAATTGATAAGTGAAGTTTCTTTGTATCGAGGTATTCAACTCTTCAATAATCAAAAATTAAAAGAAGCTAAACCGTACTTTGAAACTGCTACTAAATCTGCATCAAGTATTGTAAACAATAAAGCAAGATATTGGTTAGCTGAAACGAACTACTTACAGGGAGATTACGAAGAAGCTTTACAAGAGTATTTATTGTTTACAAATAACGAAATTGAAGAGAGAAAAATGTTAGACTATAATATTGCTTACACCTATTTTAAATTAAAGAAATATGAAGAAGCAGCGAAACATTTTCAACAATTCTTAGATGCAAAAATTGAAAACAACGATTTAAATGATGATGCGGGTAATAGACTTGGAGATTCTTTTTATGCGACCAAAAATTATTCAAAAGCAATTACCTCTTATGACAACATTATTCAACAAGGAGGAGTGGGCTCTGATTATGCACAATATCAAATTGCTATGAGTAATGGTTTTATGGGAGATAGCGATTTAAAAGTTAAAAATTTAAATACGTTAATTAACGATTATACAGAATCTCAATTACAAGACGATGCTTTGTTTCAACTTGCTGCAACATACACCAGCAGTAATGATCAATTAAAAGCACAAAACACATATGAAAAATTACTAGCCAAACATCCACGAAGTAACTATGTTCCTTCTGTTCTATTGCGTCAAGGGTTATTATACTACAACAACAATAGTAATAGCAAAGCACTTTCTAAGTTCAAAGAAATTGTTGCAAAACACCCTAACTCAAATGAAGCAAGACAAGCTGTTACCAATGTTAAAAATGTATACATTGATATAGGTAAGGTAGATGAATATGCTGATTGGGTTAAAAACGTAAAATTCATCAATGTATCAGATGCTGAATTAGACAATGCAAGTTATCAATCTGCTGAAAACAAATTCTTAGAAAATAATAACACTAGGGCTATCGAAGGATTTAATAAATACCTACAAAGTTTTCCTAATGGTATTCATGCTTTGAAAGCTAATTTCTACTTAGCACAAGCGTATAGTAACACCAATCAATCTGAAAATGCAATTCCTCATTACACCTATGTAATGAATCAAGAAAAAAGTGAGTTTACTGAAGAGTCTTTAACAAAACTTGCCAATATTTATCTTAAAAAAGAAGATTGGGATAATGGTATGAAAGTACTTTCTAAGTTAGAAAGTGAAGCAAACTACCCGCAAAACATCATTTTTGCACAGAGTAACCTTATGAAGGGTCACTACAACAAGAAGGATTATGACAACGCTATTGCTTATGCAGAAAAAGTGTTAAGTAATGGGAAAATTGACATAAAAATAATAGAGGATGCTAAAATCATTATTGCTCGTGCTGCCTTTGAAACAAATGACTATGAAACAGCAAGAGATTTTTTCCATGAAGTAAATAAAAAAGCCACTGGAGCTTTAAAAGCCGAAACTTTATACTACAATGCTTTCTTTTTAAATGATGAAAAAGAGTATGAACTATCCAATAAAGCCATACAAGATTTAATTGCAAATTATTCTTCTTATAAATATTGGGGAGTAAAAAGTTACATTATCATGGCTAAAAACTATTATGCCTTAAAAGATGCATATCAGGCTACTTATATTTTAGAAAACATTATCAAAAACTTTACGCAATATAAAGACTTGGTAGAGGAAGCTAAAAATGAGCTAAGCACCATAAAAAATAAGGAAGCGAAAACAAACGAATCTGTAACTACCCAAAACTAAAATTTGTGATTAACAAACGTAAGATGAAACTAATGAAAAAGCATTTAGGGTTACTTTTATTATTTGCTGTGAGTGTCATGGTAAATGCGCAGGAAAAAACAAATACAGAAAAAGCAAAGGATACTATTATAAAAACAGAAGTTGTAAATGTTGTTACTTCTTATGTTCCAAAAATTAGCGATGCCTTTAAAATAAAACAAAAGCCTACTATACAGCATACAAAGGAAACAGAAAGAAAAGCGCTAGATTATAAGATCTTTTCAGTTCCAGTTGCTTCTACCTTTATTCCGCAAAGAGGAACTATGAAAAAAATAGACCTTGGAAAAAGAGAACGTTTGTATCCTAATTATGTTTCTGTAGGACTAGGTAATAAAATAGCTCCATTTGCAGAAGTATATGTAAGACAAAGTGAGTATTACAATAGCGAACTTGGTGGTAATATAAGATTTTTACTTAACTCAGACCCCGTTGAAAATACACAGTTAAGCAGTACATTTTACAACATTAATGTACATCTTTTTTACGAACAAAAAGAACGCTATTATACATGGAAAGCTGGTTTAGATGCAGAAAGAAGTAAGTATAACTGGTATGGGCTACCGAGTAACATTACCTTTACTCCTGCTACAATTGACAATATTGAGGAAGAACAAATTTATAATTACTATCAAGCCTTTGGAAAAATTGATTTTGACGAATCGTTTATTAAAAACATTAATGGAAATGTAAACTTTATGTCAGATGGTTTGAGCAGTAGTGAATTTGAATTTGATGCAAAAGCTAATTTAGAGTTTCCTTTAGATGGAATTCATAGGCAACTAAACGATTTAAAGTTAGGAGTTCATTTAAATTATTTTGGAGGTGAATTTGCCAGCACTTACATCAATGATCCTTTAAGTAATATTACAAGTTTAAAACATGGTTTTTTAACTGCCGGATTACTTCCTAACTACAAGTTTTTAATGCATGATTTTCTTATTCAAATTGGTGCTAAAGGATATTTCTCTTTAGACACACAAAATAGCACCAGTAACTTTCTGATTTATCCTGATGTAGAAGTTTCTTATCCTGTTGTAAAAGAATTTGCCAATGTTTTTATTGGTGCCACTGGTGGATTAGAAAACAATACCTATAAAAAGTTCTCAAAAGAAAATCAATTTGTATCTCCTACATTAACCATTGCTCCTACCAATGAAAAATACAATGCTTTTGCAGGAGTTAGAGGAAGATTTAATTCTCAATTTAGTTATAAAGTAAGAGCCAGCTATGCAGATATTGAAAACAATCCGTTTTTCTTATTAAACCCATCAAAATCGAGTGGTAACAATAGTGCTGGTGGTAATGGATTTACCTTTTTTGGCTATGAATACGGAAATTCTTTCAATGTGGTATATGACAACATAAAAAGAACAACTGTTTTTGCAGAGGCGGCTTTTGAGGTAGATAAAAAATTAAGTTTAGGTGGTAATTTAGAATTCAACAACTTTAAACTAGACAATATTGCTCATGCTTGGAATACTCCAAAAATTAGAGCAGAGTTTTTTGGAACTTATAAAACCGACAAATGGTATGCAGGAAGCAATATCTTTTTTGTAGGTGCTAGAAAAGGTATTCAATACGATGTGTTACCTGCCTCTACATCTTCTGTAGTCAATTTAAAAAGTTATATAGACGTTAACCTAAATGGAGGGTACCATTTCAGCGATTCTTTTTCGGTATTCTTAAACTTAAAAAATGTGTTAAACAATAGCTATCAACGTTATACCAATTACAACGTACAAGGATTTCAGGCAATGGCTGGTTTAACATGGAAGTTTGATACACTTTTCTAAAGTTAGTAGAAAAATCTTACATTCGAAGAATGTTTGTATTAGTATCTAATTATATTACAGCAATTGTTTGTTTGGTTACAGCTTTTGTAATTCAACGAATATATGTGAAAGAAAAAAATAGAAGTACCGATACTAAATCGGTCGAAGGAATTCAGTGGTTTTCTTTAGCTATTTTTTCTTGGGGATTGGGTGCTTTTATAAATATTCTTCTAATATCTGTTATTGGTATTCAAAGCCAACACAAAATCATTGTTAGCTTAGGAGTGCTGTTTTCATTACTCAATTCTGTCTTTATTTTAATGTCCATTCCTTCTATAAAACATTATGAAAAAAGAAACTTGGTTATTAGAATTATTGAGCGATTTTCTAACAAAGAAGTATTTGTAATTTTTGGAGGAATTCTCTTCATGATTGCTTCAGTTTTTTTAATTTCATTTTACAGTGGATATCAAGAGAACTCAAGTAACAATGTTATTTGGTTAATAGACATTCCTTTTTCTCTTGTAGTAGCTTTTGCTTTATTACAAGAGCTAAACAAAGCTTTTAAAAATAGAGGCATGCAGTTTATGTACCTCCCTACCTTTGCCCTATTTGTTTTAATAGTAATAGCAGTTACACATCGAATTATTCCTACAGAAAATTTACCTAATTGGATCAACCTAAATACATGGGATATACTTGGAATAGTGACAGCACTTTCATTTAAATTTCTTTTTATTCTGTTATTTACAATTTTGTTATACAGCTGGAAATTGTTAGCAGAAAAAGAAGAACAACAATCTGAATTCATCAAAATAAAAGAGCGAAAAGATAAGCTAGAAAAAGACAAAGAAACTTTGTTAATAGCCAACGAAAGTCACTTAGATACGATTAAACATTTAAAATCAGAAATTCAACAACAGAAAAAGAAATATAAAAAACTTAAAAAATCTTCAAAAGTTGAATTATCAGATCGTCAAAAAGAAGTTCTGGCAAACCTTGGTATTTGTGGCGCTAAAAAATCCTACACTGAAATTGCCGAAGCAATGAATATTAGTGTAGACGGATTTCAGGCACACATTTATCAAATTAAAAAAGTATTAAACATTTCTGGTTCTGGTGGTAAGAAACAATTAATCACCTATGCCATCAACAACGACTTACTAAAATTTGCTACCATTCAATGTGATTAAACGATATACTTAACCATATACTTAATTACAAAAATTAAAAAAAATCATCACTACGTAACCTTTCATTTACAATTGATTGTAAGCAATTTAGCATCCATCAATTTTAAAAATTAAATAATGAAACGGTTCATCTCATTCTTTATCGTTTTCTTGTCATTTTCAATTAATGCACAAGAAAATCAACAAACAGTAGATCAAAAAATCAATCAATCCTTTCACAATGCTACTAGTTGGTTTACCGATACCATCTTATATCAAATTCCAATTACCGATAACATTTCAATTCCTTGGGTACTTATTATTCTTGTAGGTGGCGCAACCTATTTCTCTATCTATTTTAAAGGAATCAATTTCAGTGGATTTACAACAGCCATTAATGTAGTACGAGGTAAATACGATGCTATAGACAAACCTGAAAACAAAAGTGATATTCCTGAAACTATTAAAATTGAAGGAGAAGGAGAAGTTTCGCACTTCCAAGCATTAACCGCTGCCCTTTCCGCTACTGTTGGATTAGGAAACATTGCTGGTGTTGCTATTGCATTGTCTATTGGCGGTGCTGGTGCTACCTTTTGGATGATTGTTGTAGGACTTTTAGGTATGGCCTCAAAATTTGTTGAATGTACTTTAGGAGTTAAATACCGAGAAATTGAAGCAGACGGAACCGTTTTTGGCGGACCTATGTACTATTTAAAAAATGGATTAAAAGAAATTGGATTCAGTAAGATTGGAAAAGGACTTTCTATACTATTTGCCATCATGTGTGTTGGAGGATCATTTGGAGGAGGTAATATGTTTCAAGTAAACCAAGCCTTTAAACTATTTGAATATGTAACAGGTGGTGAACAAAGTTTTATTTATGGAAAGGGATGGTTATTTGGACTTATCATGGCAATTTTTGCTGGTATTGTAATTATTGGAGGAATTAAAAAAATAGCCAAAGTAACTGATAAAGTAGTTCCTATAATGGTAGTCGTTTACATACTTGCTGTTGTTACCATTCTTGTAATGAATTATACCCAAATACCCAATGCAATCAACGAAATTATACAAGGTGCATTTAACCCTACGGGAATTGCAGGAGGAATTATTGGTGTAATGATTCAAGGATTTCGAAGAGGAGCATTTTCTAATGAAGCTGGTATCGGTTCTTCATCAATTGCCCATGCTGCTGTAAAAACAAATTATGCCGCAAGTGAAGGATTAGTGGCATTACTTGAACCTTTTATCGATACTGTAGTTGTTTGTACCATGACTGCATTAGCTTTAATTATTACAGGACAAATAACTGCTGGTAATGAAGTCTCTTTTGAACAAGGAGCCATTTTAACCTCAAAAGCCTTAGAAAGTGGTATTTCTTGGTTTCCTTACGTACTTACAATTGCCGTTATTTTATTTGCTTTTTCATCAATGATATCATGGTCCTATTATGGTTATCAGGCATGGTCATACCTTTTTGGAAGAGAAAAAAGAACTGGAAATATTTATAAAATCATCTTTTGCGTATTTACCGTTATTGGAGCTGCTGCCACATTAAATGCAGTAATCGACTTTTCAGATGCTATGGTATTTTCAATGATGGTCCCAAATATGATAGGATTAATTCTATTAGCACCTAAAGTAATTCAAGAATTAAAAAGATATAAAACTGCCATTCATAAAAATTCTTAATTCTATTTTGTAGTTTTATATCCAAATAAATTTCTGTAATGAAAAAAACACTTGCATTTATATGTCTTAGTTTTCTTATGTTTTCTTGTAAAACAGAACAAAAGGGAACTTCAAAAACTCCTATTTCTAATACTGAATACCAACAAGACTCAGTACAAATAAAGGAAATTTTCAATACCGCTTTAACCCAAGGAAAATCCTATGAATGGTTAAGAGACTTAACACAAAACATTGGTAGTCGATTATCTGGTTCTGAAGGTGCTGCTAAATCAGTTATTTGGGGAGAACAATTAATGAAAGATGTGGGACTAGATTCTGTTTGGTTACAACCTGTAATGGTTCCGCATTGGGTACGTGGAGAAAAGGAAGTTGCTAATTACGAATTTAATGGAGAAAAAATCAATGTTCCTATTTGTGCTTTAGGAGGTTCTATAGCAACTCCTTCTAATGGTATTACTGCTGAAATTATTGAAGTAAAAAGTTTGGATGAAGCTAAAAGTCTAGGAGAAAAAGCAAAAGGTAAAATCGTATTCTTTAACGGTGCTTTTGACAATACATTAATCAACACCTTTAGAGCTTATGGCGGTTGTGTTGGACAACGTTTTGCAGGAGCTGCAACGGTTGGTAAGTTTGGAGCAAAAGGTGTCATTGTTCGTTCTATGACCAATGGTCTTGATGATTATCCGCATACAGGTTCTATGGGATATGGAGAAATTCCAAAATCAGAATACATTCCTGCAGCAGCAATTAGCTCAAGAGCTGCAGAAAACTTAAGCAAGCACTTAAAGGAAAACCCAACATTAAAATTCTATTTTAAACAAAGTTGTGAAACCTTACCAGATGCTCCTTCTCATAATGTCGTAGGAGAAATTAAAGGAAGTATCAATCCAGATAAAATTATGGTGATTGGTGGTCATTTAGATTCTTGGGATCTAGGTGATGGAGCGCATGACGATGGTACTGGAATTGTACAATCATTAGAAGTAGCCTATTTATTAAAGAAAAATAACATTCAACCTAAAAATACTATTCGTATTGTATTTTTTATGAATGAAGAAAACGGATTAAGAGGAGCAACGGAATATGCTCGATTGGCAAAGGAAAATGGCGAGTTACACATTGGTGCACTTGAATCTGATGCTGGAGGACATACACCTAGAGGATTTTCTATTGATGCAAATGAAAAAAACAGAACTCTTTTACAAAGTTGGAGAAAATTGTTAGCACCGTATGGTTTACATGATATTACAGCTGGAGGTAGTGGTGCAGACATAGGTCCATTAAAAGATGATCATGTTACTTTAGTAGGATACCGACCAGACTCTCAACGCTATTTTGATTACCATCATGCCGCAACTGATACTTTTGACAAAGTAAACAAAAGAGAGTTAGAATTAGGAAGTGCTTCAATGGCTAGTATCGTGTATTTAATGGATAAATACCTATACAATAACGAAACTTTAAAGCCTTAAAAAGACAATGAATAAAAGACTCAATGAAGAGTATTTCAAGACAAGAGCTAAACATAAAGTTGGGTATAAAAAGAGACCCTTAACTTTTAAAAAAACTCTTATTAATTCAATTATTGTAATTGTTTTGATTTACCTCTCTAATCTTTTATTCAATTATTTTGCAAAAAGAATTGAACAAAACAAAAAGAATGATGCTCATAGTTCTTACATTGTGTATAGCAATGATAGACTATAATTAATTAATTCATTCATTGCTCTAAATATTATTCCAGAAACATCATCTAACCAAATGAAAAAAATATTCATCTCCTTAGTTTCAATAGGTCTTTTATTCTCATGTAAACAACAAGAAAAAGCAGATCTTATTGTTATTAATGCCAATGCATACACCGTAAACAACAACTTTGACAAAGCAGAAAGTTTTGCTGTTAAAGATGGTAAATTTATAGCAGTTGGTACGAATGAAGAAATTCAAAATAAATACGCTACTTTAAAAACGGTAGATGCCCAAAATAATGCTGTATATCCAGGATTTATTGATGGTCATTGTCATTTTTACGGATTGGGCTTACAACAACAAAAAGTAAACTTAGTAGGTACCAAAAGCTATGATGACGTGTTACAGCGTTTGGTAACTTTTCAAAAAGAAAAAAACACCACTTTTATTACAGGACGTGGATGGGATCAAAATGATTGGGAGGTAAAAGAATTTCCTACCAAAGAAAAATTAGACAGTGTCTTCCCTAATACCCCTGTAGCTATTCGTAGAATCGATGGACACGCCATGCTTGTAAATCAAAAAGCAATTGACTTAGCAGGAATTTCTACGGAATCAAAAATTGATGGTGGAGAATTTATTCAAAAAGATGGTAAACTAACAGGAGTTTTAATTGACAATGCAATGAACTTCATCAAAGTACCTAAACCATCTAAAAGAGAACAAATTCAGGCATTAAAAGATGCTCAGAAAATATGTTTCGATTTAGGATTAACTACGGTTGATGATGCTGGTTTAGACAAACAAGTTATTGAGTTAGTAGATAGCCTTCAACAAACAGGAGATTTAAAAATGCGTATCTACGCCATGATTTCCAACAATAAAGAAAACCTTGATTACTACTTAAACAAAGGAGTTATAAAAACCGATCGTTTGCATGTACGCTCTGTAAAAGTATATTCAGATGGAGCTTTAGGCTCACGTGGTGCTACTTTAAAAGATGAATATTCAGATAAAAAGGGACACTTTGGTGCATTGGTAAATTCTTATAATGATCTACAAAACTTAGCACAACGAATTGCAAATTCAGAATATCAAATGAATACACATGCCATAGGTGATTCAGCAAATTATGTAATGCTAAAAACATATGACGAGGTCTTAAAAAACAAACAAGACCGTCGTTGGAGAATAGAACATGCACAAGTAGTAGATTTAAAAGACTTTCATTTCTTTAAAAATGTATTACCATCTATACAACCAACACATGCCACTTCAGATATGTATTGGGCAGAAGAACGCGTTGGAGCTGAAAGAATCAAAGGAGCTTATGCTTATAACGACTTACTTAAGCAATACGGAAAAGTTGCTTTAGGAACAGATTTCCCTATTGAACACGTAAGTCCTTTATATACTTTTTACGCAGCAAGTATCCGTAAAGATTTAAAAGGATATCCAGAAAATGGATACCAAATGAACAACGCCTTGTCTAGAGAGAATACCTTAAAGGGAATGACTATCTGGAATGCTTATGCCAATTTTGAAGAAACTGAAAAAGGAAGTATTGAAATTGGAAAAGTAGCTGATTTTATCATTTTAGAAAATGATATTATGACTGTTGATGAAAAAAAGATTCCACATACAAAGGTTTTAGAAACCTATGTTAATGGAGAAAAAGTTAACTAACTACATGCATCTTTTTTGCTTTTTTGATGTCTGATTATAAAAATCATGACACAACAATTACGAAAACAAGCATTTAAAGAACAACTAGATTTAGGTAAAATGGCACTTAAAAACAAACGTTTTAAAGTGTCATTTTATCATTTTGAAAACGCTCATATTCTTGGGCAAAAACATTGGTACCGACATACAGTTTCTCATTACTGGATGCTACTACACGGAATTCGATCAAAAAACTTCAAAGAGATTCTAGGGCAAATTACTAGAATTTTAGCTTCCTTAATCTTCACTAACATCTGGGTACCAAAAGGAAATACTGGCGGTGCTAACATTTCTCCTATCAAACCAATTCCCATTCGAAAAGAACTTCAAAAATATTTTTCAAGTTAAATGCATCTTTTTACAAAGAACTAAGTCTACTATATGAAACTTTTAAACAATAATATCATGATATATAAAAATCAATGTACTTGTAACTGTGAAGGATGTAAAAATGGAAACTGCAACAGTTGTACTTGTGAAAACTGTACATGCAACAATTGCAATTGTTAATGAATTCATTTGTTAACTACTCGTTCAATTCAAATTAGAATTGAATAACAGAAAATGTATCGAGGTACCTATGCTTCGATACATTTTTAAAACCACTCAATAAAACATTTTTTGTAAATTTATAATATGACTACACAACAGGTTTGGACAAAATATGCAGATGATATCAGATACTTTATATTAAGTAAAGTGAAGGATAAAGATCTTACCGAAGATGTGTTACAGGATACTTTTATAAAAGTACACACTAAGCTTCATACTCTTAAGGATATTACCAAACTAAAACCATGGATTTTCACCATTGCTCGAAATTCTGTCATAGATTATTTTAAAAGTACTAATCAAACTTTTGAATTGGCCAATTTCGAAACGGAGACAAAAATAGAAGCACATAAGCACACCGAACAAGATTGTTTACGAGGTATTTTAGAAAGTCTTCCTAAAAAATATAGAGACCCTCTATTTCTCTCAGATATTAAAGGTTTAAAACAACAAGAAGTAGCCCAACAACTCAACCAAAGTTTATCCACTACAAAATCGCAAATACAACGTGCTCGTAAATTAATTGCCAAAGGCTTTATGGACTGTTGTGGATTTGTATTAAACGAAGAAGGAAAACTGGTAGGAGAAATTCAGGATAAAGACGATTGCAAAGTTTGTAATTAATTCTTTTTTCAAGTATGTTTGAAAAAGAATTAACTAACTATGGAAAACACCCCCACTCGTTTTGATATTTTACAAGCTGAAATTTCAAAAATGATTGAACTTACTTCTTATCGAACTAAGAACAACAAAAAGAAATCATTCCGAATTTACATTAGTATTGCCATCTCATCGGCGTTAATCACTTTTTTGGTAGCTGTAGGAGATGATTTCCCTAATTTTAAAACCACTATAAAAATTCTAACACTTTTTTTTAGTGCTTTAAGTACCATCTTTGCCGCATGGGACGGGTTTTATAGTTATAAAGAATTATGGGTTATTTATGGAGATACACGAGACCGGTTAAAAGAACTAGAATTAAAAACAAAACTTGCTACCAAAGAAGAAAAAAACGATTCTGAATATATTTCTAAAATTCATACAGAATTTCAATCGATTGTTAACAAAGGCAAATACAAATGGAAAGAACTTCGTTTAGACGATAATGGAAATTAAATTTGGAATAACAATTGCAGTTAACTCGTTGATTTTGTATCTTTGATATTATGGTTACTGAAAAAGCAAATAACAGAAAAGAAGATTTAAGTACTAAATTCAGGGAAGCTGGTTCCACTGGAGAAAAACTACATGTAATGCCTCGTAGAGGACAGTGGGTAGTTTTTAAGGAAAGAACCGAAAAAGTTATTTCGCAACACTCTACAAGAAGAAGTGCCATATTAAAAGGAAAGAAAATTATTCAATTACAACATGCAGAAGCATTAGTAATACACAAAATTGACGGGTCTGTAGATAAGGTTCAATTTGCTGGATAATATTTATGGCTTTCGAAAACAACCTCTTCATTAATTGTCCTTTCGATAACGAATACAAACCAATACTCAAAGCTGTAGTATTTAGTGCAGTATATTTAGGGCTAAACCCTTTGTTATCTGAAACTATAAACTCTGCAGAATCTAGGGTATCTGGAATTCAAAACTTGATTCTACAAGCACAATATAGCATTCACGATTTGTCTCGAATGGAATCTACTCAAAAAAATCAATTAGCGCGATTTAATATGCCTTTTGAATTAGGAATGGATATAGGCTGTAAGGTTTTTGGAGAAGAAAAAATGCGTAATAAGTTCTTATTGATTTTAGATAAAGAACGTTATCGCTACCAACGAGCCATCTCAGATTTATCGGGGAATGATATTGAAATTCATAGAAACTCACCGGAAGCTGCTATTCGAAAACTTAGAAATTGGCTTCGTAAAATTAAAAACGAACAAATAGATAGTGCGAATAAAATTTGGCGTCTGTACAACGAATTCAATGGTGACTTCTATCAAATTGCTCATGAAAATGAACTTAACAAAGAAGATATTGAGGAGATGCCATGGGATGAATACTGCTACTATATTAACCAATGGATCATTGGTCGAAGAAACCTTAATTAATTTATTCGAAAAAAGTAAACTTTAGTATTTTTGTGTAAACTCAACACTAAATGAAGATACCACAAAATATAAAAGTTGCTGTAGATGCTGTTGTTTTTGGTTATGAACAAAAAGAGCTCTCTGTATTATTAATTAAAAGAGGGGTTGAACCCTATAAAGGTACTTGGGCATTGCCTGGTGGATTAGTTTTAGAAAATGAATCACTAGAAGATGCGGTACAAAGAGAATTACAGGAAGAAACAGGAGTTACGATAGATTATCTAGAGCAGCTATACACTTTTGGAACTCCTGGGAGAGATCCTAGAAATCGCGTTGTCTCAGTTACTTATTTTGGCTTGGTAAGTCCGAATCATTTTAAAATTAGTGCAGATACCGACGCAGATGATGTACAATGGTTTTCTATTGACCAACTTCCTGAGTTAGCTTTTGATCATGATCTAATTTTAAATACTGCCTTAGAAAGACTTAAAAGTAAAATCAACTACCAACCTATCGGTTTTGAACTACTAAAAAAAGAATTTCCTTTTTCAGATTTAGAAAACTTATACCAAACGATTCTTAATAGAAAAATAGACCGAAGAAACTTTAGAAAAAAAATTCTAAGTTTTGGAATACTTACAGAAACAGATAAGATTCACCAACCTTCTAGCGGAAGACCTGCAAAACTTTTTAAGTTCAACGCTAAGAAATACAAAGAGCTTGAAAAAGAAGGATTTCACTTCGAAATAAAGTTTGCGTAAAAAAAACACAAAACTCTTTTGCTATCTATAAAACTTTTTTATTTTTGCGTTAAAATTACGCAATATGATTTTAAATTTAGACACAGAGTTTACTCCATACGGAACAGAGAATACAATAACCTATAAAGCTTTTACTTTTTCGGGAGGAGAACCGCATATTAAAATCATATCTGTATTAGAAAATGTTGAAGAAGTAATCATTACTCATCGCATTCAGTCATTTAATGATATAGGAATGCTATTGTTAGCAACCGATGCTTTAAGAAATATGGGAGTTCGAAAATTACATTTAGTACTTCCCTATTTTCCAGCAGCTCGCCAAGATAGATTAATGGTTACTGGTGAACCTTTATCGGTAAAAGTATATGCTAACGTTATTAACAGTCAAAATTATGACTCGGTTAGCATTTTTGATCCGCACTCTGAAGTTACTCCTGCATTATTGAATAATTGTAAAGTAATTGATAATTACAAGTTCATTGAAAGTATAACCCAACAGCTTTCTAAAGATCTTATATTAATCTCTCCTGACGGAGGTGCATTAAAGAAAATATATAAAGCAGCTGCTTATTTGCAAGAATATCAAGTCGTAGAAGGCTCAAAAAGCAGAGATGTAAAAACGGGTGCACTTACAGGATTTAAAGTATACACGGATGATTTGCAAGGCAAAGACTGCTTAATTGTAGATGATATATGCGATGGAGGGGGTACTTTTTTAGGACTAGCAAAAGAGTTAAAAGTAAAAAATGCCGGCAATTTATATTTAGCCGTAAGCCATGGTATATTTAGTCGAGGATTTGAAGAGCTGGAAAAAGTATTTACAAAAATATTTACAACAGATAGTTTTAAAACTATTGAACATAAAAGTTGCGTACAAATAAAATTGAAAGAAATATTAAAAGAATGACTATGAAACTAAAAACAACGCTATATAAAGAACAACTAAAAAAATGGCCAGAAAAGGGACACCATATAATGGCGCAATATGATAAAGAAAAAGTGATTGTATATCAATCGTATCGTCCAGCTATTGGGAATTTTGCTATGAAAAACCAGTACTTTGGTGGCCCTTTTAAATATACTCGTATGACCTGGATTAAACCTAACTTTTTATGGATGATGTATCGTAATGGTTGGGGAACAAAAGAAGGTCAGGAAGTAGTATTAGCTATCCATATAAAAAGAGAAGCGTTTGAACGTTACCTAAATAAAGCTGTCTACTCTAGTTTCAAAGAAGATTTATATGGGAGTTGGGAGCTTTGGCAAGAAGAAGTAAAAAACTCATCTATCAGATTACAATGGGATCCAGATCATGATCCATATGGAGCAAAGCTAGAGAGAAGAGCTATTCAAATAGGTATTAGAAATGAGGAAATTGTTCAATATGCTAGAGAAGATATTATTGAAATTGAGGATATTTCTGATTTTGTTCAAGAACAATATCAATATGTTTTAAATAAAGATCTAGATAAGTTAATCATTCCTGAAGAAAAACCATATCTATCATTTGATACTAGTGTAAATAAAAGATTAATGCTTGAAAATAATAACTATGAAAAATAATGTAATCACATCCACATTTATTGGACTAGCAGTTGCTGATGCTCTAGGAGTTCCAGTAGAATTCATGAGCAGAGCAGCATTAAAAAATAATCCAGTAACAGATATGAGAGCCTTTGGAACACATCATCAACCCCAAGGTACTTGGTCTGATGATAGTTCCTTAACTTTTTGTTTAGCTGACAGCTTATGTAAGGGCTATGATTTAGTGGATATCTCTCAAAAGTTTGTACAATGGATGCGAGGACAAATTTGGACTCCTCATGGATCTGTTTTTGATATTGGAATACAAACTAGAAGTGCTATTTATCAATTAATTGGTATACTAAAGAAAAAAGAATACAAAGATTTAGAGCTTCTAAAATACTCTGGTGATGAATACACAAATGGTAATGGTTCTTTAATGAGAATAATTCCTTTGCTATTCTATATCAAAGACAAAGATATTATTGAACAATTTGATATTATATGGCATGTTTCCTCTTTGACTCATCCACATATTCGATCAGCCATTGCATGTTTGATTTATTTAAAACTTGCAGAATACATATTACAAGGTAGTTCTATTGAGGACTCTCATAAAAATATGGTTCAAGATGTTTTAGCATTCTTTGAAAAAAGGAAGATATCAGCATATGAACAAAAACATTTTAAAAAAGTTTTACAACTAAATTTAAAAAACTTAAAAGAAGAAGAAATTAGTTCAGGAGGTTATGTAATGTATACTTTAGAAGCCTCTTTATGGTGTTTATTAAATACTTCTAGTTATAGTGAAGCTGTTTTAAAAGCTGTTAATTTAGGTGATGACACAGATACAACAGCTACTGTAGTCGGTGCTATTGCAGGAATGCATTATGGATTAGATAATATTCCAAATGATTGGATTGATTGTTTAGCAAGGATAAATGACATTTTTGAATTAAGCGAACAATTTGCTAAAAAATACGGTTATGAATAACATACAATATATAAAGGGAGATGCAACACAGCCAACAGGAAACGGTAATAAAATTATCGTACATGTTTGTAATAATATTGGCGGTTGGGGAAAAGGGTTTGTTATGGCACTTTCTAAACGATGGAAAGCTCCAGAACAAGAATATCGAAAATGGCATACTTCCCAAGTTGGTTTTGAACTAGGAGCTGTTCAATTTGTGCAAGTTGAAAAAGATTTATGGATTGCCAATGTAATTGGTCAACATAAAATTAGGAAAGACAAACAAGGAAATCCGCCTATTCGATATAAAGCAATTCAAGACGGCTTGAAAAAAGTTAGTCAGAAAGCAAAAGAATTAAATGCTTCGGTACATATGCCAAGAATTGGCTGTGGCTTAGCTGGTGGAACTTGGGATAAAATAGAACCCCTAATTACAAAAGAACTAATAACACATCAAATTCGTACCACAGTGTATGATTTTGAATAAGAAATATAATTATGAATGAAAAAGAAACAAAAAGAATCAGTAAGTTTTTAAGCTTACTATTAAGACATCAACCTGATAAAATTGGCTTAACGTTAGATAAAAACGGATGGGCATTTGTAGAGGAATTGATTTCTAAATCAAAAAAATCCGGAACTTGGTTTTCTATGGAAGATTTAGAGTTTGTTGTAAAAACCAATGACAAACAACGCTTCGCTTTCAACGAAGACAAAACTAAAATTAGGGCCAATCAAGGACACTCGCTTAAAAATGTAGAAGTACTTACAGAAATAAAAGAGCCTCCTACTTTTTTATATCATGGTACTGTAGCCAAATTTATATCATCCATAAAAGAAAAAGGTTTACAAAAAATGAGCAGACAACATGTTCATTTAAGTGCAGATAAAGAAACTGCTATAAAAGTGGCTAGTAGAAGAGGAAAACCAATAATCTTAACAATTCGTACTGGAGAAATGTATAGAGAGAAACATCCTTTTTTTCAATCTGAAAATGGGGTTTGGTTAACCGATCAAGTACCTACTAAATATATTGAGTTTTAAAATTTACTCAAAAACAATAAACCTATGAAAAAAGAACTAATAGAAATTGTTTCAAATAAGATAAGCAATAAAAACCTCAAAAAAAACAAAATAACATTTTTAACTGGCGCAGGAATTTCCGCTGAAAGTGGTATCCCAACATACAGAGGAAAAGATGGAATCTGGATAAAAGGTAGTACATTTTACAAGCCTGAGTCTTTTGGTACTTTTGAACATTTTTCAAAAAACATTGATCAAGTTTGGCAATATACTTTCTTTAGAAAAAAAATGTTTCATGATGCCAACCCAAATAAAAATCATAAGTTATTAGTTGAAATTGAGCAGAAACTTGATGATAGATTTTATTGCATTACACAGAATATTGATAACCTACATCAAAGAGCTGGAACTAGGAACTTATATGAAATTCATGGTAATTTACGTGAAATGCGATGTGCTGAAGAATGTTCCAAGGAAGTCTATAAAATCCCTTCTGAAGTTTCTTTAAAGAAATTAGATGAGGATTTAACTTATGATGAAAAAGAGCTCCTAAAATGTCCTAAATGCGGTGAAGACACTAGACCTAACATTCTTTGGTTTGATGAATATTATAACGAAAGAAACTTTAAACTTCACTCCTCATTAAAAGTAGCAAAAAACTCTAGTTTACTGATAGTACTTGGTACTTCAGGAGCAACCAACCTACCTATTGGTCTTGTCGAACAAACATTAAAATATGGTGGTCATGTGATTGATGTTAATCTAGAAGACAATAACTTTACAAGAAAGTTCTCTTCAAAAAAACATTTCCACTCAGTAAGAAATGATATAAACTCTTTTCTTATGGAACTTTTAAAACTAATACAATGAAAACATTTGTAATTGGAGATATACATGGAGGTTTAAAAGCACTTCCACAAATTTTAAAAAAGGCGAAGGTAACTACTGAAGATACTTTGATCTTTTTAGGAGATTATGTTGATGGTTGGAGCGAATCTGCTCAAGTAATAGACTACCTCATCAACCTAAACAGAACACATCATTGTATTTTTATCAAAGGAAACCATGATATATGGTGTGAAGACTGGTTGAGGACTGGAAAAGGAGAAGTTGTTTGGGAAATTAATGGAGGTAATGAAACTAAAGATAGTTACATGGATTTTTCAGAAGAAGAAAAACAAGAACATT